>NZ_JBSYHW010000111.1:0-5105 GCF_056108345.1 Cyanobium sp. NIVA-CYA 375
GCAGCTCGACCAGCAGCAGATCCGGTTCGTTCGGCAGAGCGGCCGGGATCTGGGCGCTGGGCGGGGGCAGGGAATTGGCCATGATGGCTTGATTGCCACGGCTGCCTCTCCACTGTGGGCACATTCGGCGCCGGATCAACTCTTTTATTCAGTGCGGCTCACATGATGATCCTGGCCTGATTGACTATCGCTCTGGGATCTCTGCATTGTGCAACCAGCCCAGTCGCTGGGCGAGCAGGCTGATCGGCCAGGCCAGCCCCACCATGGCGGTGGCGGCTGCGCAGAGCAGGGGCTCGCTGGCCACCATGCCCGCCAGGAATGCCAGCGACACGGCGCCGATCAGTAGTGGTGGCAGTGGGTAGCCCCAGCAGCGGAACGGCCTCGGCAGCTCCGGTTCGCGCTGTCGCAGTGCCATCAGGCTGGCGATGCCGACTAGGGGCAGCCCCACGTAGAGCACGGAGCCGAGGCTCAGCAGCCGCTCGAAGGAACCGGCCAGCACCAGCAAGGCGCCCCCGCCGCTGGTGAGCAGCAAGGCAGCCACGGGGGTGCCGCCCGCGTTCACGCTGGTGGTGATGGCCGGCACCAGGCCGGCGCGGCCCAGGCCGAGCAGGATGCGCGGAGCTGTCATCACCATGGTGTTGATCAGGCCCAGCAGGGCCAGCAGGGCTATGCCGGTGATCAACCCACCCCCGGCGCGGCCCACCAAGGCGTGCGCCGCCAGGGCCGCTGGCAGTGGGGAACTGGCCAGCAGCGGCAGCGGCAGCACATGCAGCAGGGCCAGGTTGATCAGCAGATAAAGCACCAGCACCGCCAGCACCCCGCCGATCAGGGAGCGGGGCAAATCTCGCCCGGGTTCACTGAATTCTTCAGCGAAATAAACGGGGCTGGCCCAGCCGTCGTAGGTGGTGATCACTGCCTGTAGGGCCAGCACTACTGCCAGGCTCAGGCTCCGCCAGCTCATCGAGGCGAGGGGCGTTGGGGTGGTTAGCGCGATAGGGGGTGACGCCTGGATGGGCAGCAGGAAGCAGGCCGCCACCAGGGCCAGAAAGGCCACCGCCTTGGCCAGGCTGAGTAATTCCTGGCTGGCGCTGCCGGCCCGCAGGCCTCGCAGCTGGATCAGGCTGAACAGGCCGATGGCCAGCAGCGCCAGGATTCGGGCCATGTAGGGCTCCTGGGGGATCGTGGCGGGCAGCAGGGCCTGGCCGTATTCCCCCACGGTGGTGGCCACCCAGGCCAGGCCGATGCAGTGGGCCAGCCAGTCGGTCCAGCCCGCCAGAAAGCCCACTCGCTTGCCGAAGGCCCGCTCGGCGTAGACATACCAACCGCCGGCCTTCGGTAAGGCTGCCGCCAACTCGGCAATGCACACCGCCCCCAGCAGGGCATAGAGCCCGCCGGCCAGCCAGGCGGCCAGCACCAGCTCCGCCGAGGGCAACTGGGCTGCCACCAGGCCCGGAGTGCGCAGGATGCCGGCCCCGATCGTGCCGCCCACGGCACCGGCCAAGCCAAAACCCACTCCCAGAATGTTCAGCAGCCGGCCTTTAGGGGCCTTATTTACTGGCTGCTGGTCGGGGATGGGTTGGCTCAACCGCTGTAGCTCTGCTCCAGCAACTGCATCGGATGCAGCACCGGGATCGGCTGGGGCAGCTCCTGCAGGTGGCGCCGGATTTGCAGGCTGCAGCCGATGTTGGCGCTTACAGCCAGCTCGGCACCGGTGCCGGCTAGGTCTCTGGCCTTGAGCTGCCCAAGGGCGGCGGCCTCCTCAGGCTGCACCAGGTTGTAGATGCCGGCGCTGCCGCAACACACTCCCGCTTCCGTCGCTTCGCGTAGCTGGATGTGGGGGATGGCATTGAGCAGGGCCCGAGGCTGGCTGCTGATGCCCTGGCCGTGCAGCATGTGGCAGGCGTCGTGATAAGCCAGTTGGAGCGGGCGTTCTGCGCTGGCTGGCTCGCCGTCAGCGTGGCTCAGGGGCTTAAGGGCGGCGAGGAATGGCTGGCTGAGGCCGAGATCGGCGAGGAACTCCTGAATATCCGCGACCGGGGCGGAGAAGCTGCTGCCGGTGAGCCGCCCGTAGGCCTTCATGGTGTGGCCGCAACCGGAAGCTGCCACCAATACGGCGTCGAGAGGCCCGGCCCCGGCGGGCTTGCCTGGGCCCACTACAGCCTCGAAGCTTTGGATCAGGGCCTGGGCCAGTTGGTGGGTTTGGTCCAGTTCCCCCTGGTGGTGGGTCACGGCGCCGCAGCAACCCTGGGCTGGCGGGATCACCACCTCGATGCCGTTGGCGCTAAGCACCTGAACGGCGGCCTGATTCACGGCTGGATCAAATAAACGCTGCACACAACCCAGCACTAGCCCTACCCGGGCGCGGCGAGGACCCTGGGCGGGCACTACCAGGTGGAAGTCGTCGCGGAAGCCGGCTGGCGCTAAAGGAGGTAGCAACTGATCGAGGGCCTCCAGCTGGGGGCCGAACAGGCGGGTGAGCCCACTGCGGCGGGCCAGGGCCTGCAGGGGGGTGCCGGCGTAAAGGCGCAGCGGCGTGAGCAGGGCCCGAAGCCGCGCAGGGTAGGGAAGCAGGGCAAACAGCAGCTTGCGAAATGCCTGCTGGGCGGAGCTGCGCAGTTCCGGGGCGTTGAGCTGGGGGCGCGTCGCCTCGATCATTTGGTCGTAGCGCACCCCTGACGGACAGGCGGTCACGCAGGCGAGACAGCCCAGGCAACTGTCGAAGTGTTTCGCCACGGTGGCGTCGAGGCTCAGTTCACCGTTGGCGATCGCCTTGAGGGTGTAGATGCGGCCCCGGGGTGAATCCATCTCCGTTCCCAGCACCCGGTAGCTGGCGCAGGTGGGCAGGCAGAAGCCGCAGTGCACGCAGGGGTCGGTGTTCATCCGCCGAAGTGGCGAATCACAGCATCAGCAAAGCCACTGCAGCTCACCGGCTCCACGGGGGGCTCCATCAGCCGGGCCAGGTCGTAGGTCACCTCGCCATTGGCGATGGCGGCGCTCAGGCCCGCGGTGATTAGGTCGGCGGCCTCCTGCCAGCCCATGAACTCGAGCATCATCACGCCGCTGAGGATCACCGAGCCGGGGTTGATCCGGTCCAGGCCGGCGTGCTTGGGCGCGGTGCCGTGGGTGGCCTCGAAGATGGCGGCGTTGTCGCCGATGTTGGCGCCGGGGGCCATGCCCAGGCCGCCCACCACGGCTGCGGCGGCATCGGAGATGTAGTCGCCGTTGAGGTTGAGGGTGGCGAGGATCGAGTAGTCGGCGGGGCGGGTCTGGATCTGTTGGAAGATGCTGTCGGCGATGCGGTCGTCGACAAGCACCATCTGCTTCCACTTGCCACCGCCGTGGCTGGCGCCGATGGTCTCGAGCACGCCCTGCACCTCGGCATCAATGGCGGCTTTCTTCTCGGGGGTGAGGCTGTCGTAGCCGGGCTCGATCATGCGGGCATTGGCCTCGATGCTCAGGCCGGGATCCTTTTCGAGGTTGTCGAGGATCCAGCTCTCCCGCTCGGTGATGCAGACATCGCGGAATTCGGTGCTGGCCAGTTCGTAGCCCCAGTCGCGGAAGGCACCTTCGGTGAACTTCATGATGTTGCCCTTGTGCACCAGGGTCACGTGGCGCTTGTCGCCCTCGAGGCGCAGGGCGTGCTGGATCGCCTTGCGGATGTGGCGCTGGCTGCCGTGCTTGCTCACGGGCTTGATGCCGATGCCGGAGCCCGCGGGGATGCGGCGGTTACCGAGCTTGCCGTTGGCTGGGATCACCACCTCATTGAGGTGCTTGATCAGATCGAGGCACACCGGATCGCCCGCTTCCCACTCGATCCCCATGTAGATGTCTTCGGTGTTTTCGCGATAAACGATCACATCGAGGTCTTGAGGGCGCTTGTGGGGGCTGGGGGTGCCCTCGTAGTAGCGGCAGGGCCGCACGCAGCAATACAGATCAAAGATCTGGCGCAGGGCCACGTTGAGGGAGCGGATGCCGCCGCCGATTGGCGTGGTGAGCGGGCCCTTGATGGCCACGCCGTACTGCTTGATGGCGCTCAGGGTGTCTTCCGGCAGGTACTGGTAGGTGCCGTAGAGGTCGCAGGCTTCGTCGCCGGCGTACACCTTGAACCACTCAATCCGGCGATCGTCGCCGTAGGCCTGGGCCACCGCCGCATCCAGCACTTTCTGGGTGGCGGGCCAGATGTCTACGCCCGTGCCATCACCGCGGATGAAGGGAATGATCGGATCATTGGGCACGATCGGCTGACCGTTTTCGAAGCGAATTGCGCTGCCGCTGGCAGGGGTGGTGAGCTTCTCAAAGCTGGCGGCGCTAGGGGTTGCCATGGGCTGTTACTGACCTGTTCGGCCTGAGCGGTGCGGCGAGCCTAGGTTTTAGGCATGTTGCGGTTCTGCTCAGGGGAAACGGCATGAATGCCACCGATCAGGCCCGATCCCTAGAACTTGCCTAGGCAATTGCTGCGGCGGCGAGCCTGTTTCGCGTCCACTTCCCCGATGCCCGAGCGAACCTCACCCCCTGGCGCGACGACGCACTGACCCGTGCCTTTGCCGAGCAGGAGAGCCTGGATCTCTCCTTTCATCTACCGGGTTGGAGTCCGCGCAGCCAGTGCCGCTCCTTTCTGGTGCAGCTGCGCCTGGACGGGGCCCCGGGGCGGAGCAGGCCTGAACGCCCCCGCCTGCTGGGGGTGACGATCCGGGGTCTCACCTACGAGAGCGAGCGCTGGCGGCTGGCCACCGTGGGCGACTGGCAGCCGTCGGGCAGTCATCTGCCCCAGGCCGAGGTGGCGCAGAAGTTGCAGCAGTTTTCCCGGGAGCTGTTTGATCTGTTCGGTGGCGCCGAGCAGGCCGATCAGGACCTGGCTGCGTAACCCTTCGCAACCTTGCCAGGCGCCCCGGTAAAACTCCCGCCTAACTTGGCGCCTCGCCCGTACCAAGCCCCCGTCAGATGGCCGTCGCCCTTGCTTCCCAACTGCGTGAAGGCACCAAAAAGGCCCACACGATGGCGGAGAACACCGGCTTCGTGAGCTGCTTCCTCAAGGGGGTGGTGGATAAGGCCAGCTACCGCACCCTGGTGGCCGACCTTTATTTCGTGTACTCCGCCATGGAGGA
>NZ_JBSYHW010000112.1:0-5093 GCF_056108345.1 Cyanobium sp. NIVA-CYA 375
ATGTGCAATTTAGTAGACCCCTTGGCGCCGTAAGGCGTTTTTTTGTAGATGACTGCAGGCTTGGAATTCCTCTTTTTCGAGGTGCCCTTAAACTGTCCGCGTACAGAGCAATTGACGATTGCTACAACTGCTGAACGCTGCAGATGTACCGAAAACACCATAACGGCCAGCTCTCAATCGAAGAATTCCATGTGCCTTTTGGCGGCACGTTGGACCCGGGCAATCGCTGGGTGCTCTTCTCCAGGCTGATGCCATGGGAAGAGCTGGAAGAAACATATGCCCCTCAGTTCAATCCCACAACTGGCGCCCCTGCCAAGCCTGTCAGATTGGCGTTTGGCGCGCTATTCATCAAACAGCGGCTTGGCCTGAGCGATGAGGAAACCGTCGAGCAGATCCGAGAAAATGCTTACATGCAGTTTTTTCTTGGCTTTGCGGGCTATTCCAGCAAGTCGCCATTTGATCCATCGATGATGGTTCATTTCCGAAAGCGATTCTCGGAGGAGGATCTCAAACGGATCAACGAACTCATTGCCGAACGAGGTAAGGCCATGGTGATCTAGGCTATGTCCTCACTCCCAGATGACAACGATTCTGACGACCCAGGCGCTGATGCTGTCAACCAGAAATCACTGGACGACTTCGTGAAGCCTGCAGATTGGCCAGAGGACAAGAACTGGGGAACACTCACCATCGATGCCTCTTGCACGCCAGCCGACATCACCTATCCGACTGATCTGAAGTTGCTGAACGAAGCAAGGGAGTCGACTGAACGAATTATTGATGATCTGTGCGACCAGCACATGGACTTTCGCAAACACCGGCCCCGATACGACCGCGGTAAGGCACGTGCTGTTTTCCTTAATGTCGCCAAACAGAAGAAGCCACGCCGTCGCAAGATTAAAGCTGCGATACGCCGCCAGCTCGACTATTTGCAGCGAAATCTTGATGCCATTGATGCCTTGATCGCCGCTGGGGCAGGGCTTTCGGGCCTAAAGACACATTGGTGGCAGAAGCTTCTCGTGATCAGCGAGCTGCACCGCCAACAAAGCATCCTGCTGTACGCCAAGACGCGCAGCATCCCCGACCGCATCGTCAACCTAGTTCAGCGACAGGTTCGTCCCATTGTTCGCGGCAAGGCAAGAGCTGCTGTTGAGTTTGGCGCCAAGATTAGTGTTTCCGTGCGCAATGGCTTTGCCTTCCTGCACAGGATCAGCTGGGATCCATACAATGAAGGTGAAGACCTGATTCCACAAGCCAAGAAATATTAGCACGAACATGGCTGCTATCCCGAGCGGATCTGCGCCGATCGCATCTATATCACTACCAAGAATCGAAACTTCTGCACCAGGAACAACATACGCCTATCTGGTAAGCGATTGGGCAGGCCGCCGAAGGATCCCGAGATCAATGCGGCTCATAAGCAACAGCTCAGTGCAGACCAACGGAGGAGAAACGAGGTGGAGGGCGTCTTTGGATCAGGGAAGCGGAAGTATTCACTACGGCTGATCATGGCTCGGCTGACTAAGGGTGCAGAAACCTCGATCTCTATGGGGTTTCTGGTGATGTGCGCTGAGAAGATCCTGAGGCTCCTCCGCCTCTTTTTTGTCACTATCTTTGCTTGGTTTTACTCCTGGCAATGGCCAGGCTCCTCCTGGGTGGTCCTCAGGAACATTTGCCTGCTTGAGACAGTCAAATCTCCTGTCACTGCATGACCGAGTTGTCGAGCTGCCTGTCCTCCTTGGTCTTTGGCCGCACTCGAGGAGGCGCAGTTTTCTTTTTCAGGAGTCCCTAGTTGCGGGCGGGCTGCTTGGCGGATTAAGAGCTGGCCGCTGCACCCTCTCGGCATCGGCAAATCTGGCTGCCAGGGGGATTGACATCTATACGAGCATCTTCTGCTCGTAGGCCGGAGCGATGCCGGCGCTGCTGGGTTCGATCCAGATCTGCAGCAGCCGGCAGGACTGATCGCCCTGGTTGATCTCGCTGTGCACCACACCGGTACCGGCGCTCATGCGCTGCACTTCGCCAGCCCGCAGCACTTCGGCATGGCCCATCGAATCGCGGTGGTTGAGCTGGCCCTCCACCATCACCGTGACGATCTCCATGTCGCGGTGGGGGAGCATGCCGAAACCTCTGCCGGCGGCGATGGTGTCGTCGTTGATCACCCGTTGCGGCCCGAAGCCCATCCAGGCCGGGTCGTAGTGGGAGGAAAAGGAGAAGGTGTGCCAGCTGTCGAGCCAGTCGAGCTGACTGTGGAAGCGCTCGGCAGCTGGGCGGAACACCAGGCCCGAGGTGGTGGCCGATGCAGAGGTGGTGGCGGTCATTGTTGGGCAATATGGAGCTGGTGCAGTCGCCTGAGCAGATCAGCGATGGAGTCGTCCTTAGCTGGATTGTCGCTGTTGCTCGACAGCTGGCGGCCCACCACATGGGCACCGAGATGGGCCAGCTGCAGCCTCATGGCCGTGAGCACGCCATAGCCAGCGCCGCCGGAGTGGGTGGCGATGGCCACGGGGCGGCCGTTGAACAGGGCGCGAAAGTCATCACCTTGCACCGACAGCCAGGCGATGGCGCTGGTGAGCACCGGCGGAATCGAGCCGTTGTATTCCGGCGAGCAGATCACCCAGCGCGAAGCGGCAGCCAGCTGGGCCTCCAACGCCGCCAACCCTGGCGGTGTGCCGGTGACCTGGGCTCTCGGGGTGAACAGCGGCAGGTTGATGGTGGTGAGATCGAGCACAGCAGCGCTGTGGCCCTGTTGGCCGGCGGCCGCTGCGAAGCGCTCGGCCAGCTGGAGGTTGTGGCCGTTGCTAGCGGCGATCACCAGCACATCTGTGGAGGTTGAGGTAATCATGGCTGGGGCTCCAGGGTGAGGTAATCGGTACAGACAGCGTGGTCGGTGCTGCAGAAGCTGGCGAGATCCGGGGCATTGAGGGGCGCCCGCGGGAGAAGGAGCTCAGCCCCAGATCTTCCACCAGAGGGGCTGGACATCGCGATCAGCGGCTCTTGACGCAGTAGCCGCGTGATGAATACCAACCCAGCGGGCATCCTTTGCCGCTCTTCTGGATCGCTTCCCGCTCGTTACTGGGGCTGCTGAGGCAGTAGTTGCCTGAGGAATAAAAGCCCAGCGGGCAGCCACCGCCCACCTTCTCAATCGCGCCTCGGGTGTTGCCGCCGAAGCTGGGCACGCAGTAGCTACCAGAGCTGTAGTAGCCGAGGGGGCAGCCGCCTGATCTGGGCAGGGGCTGCACCGGCTGCTGGGCGATCGCGGTACTGGCAGACAGGGTCCCGATGGCGAGGGCAAACAGCAGCGAAAGGCGGCCCATGGTGCGCTGGTTCAGAAATCCAGATTGGCGCCATTCGCAGCTGGCGCAGCAGCCATGCAGGGACCGCATGAAAAGGCTGTCCGTGCAAACTCCTGCGATAGCAAGCAAGGCTCTGCTGGTTGTTATCGCGACGTTGACGGCCCTAGCATGGCCGGTTGGCGTGGCTGCTCAGGGCGTTACGGCCACCGTGCTCTCCATCGGCGATGGAGACACCATCCGCGTGCGGCAGGAGGGCAAGGCCTTCACCGTGAGGCTGGCCTGCATCGATGCCCCCGAAACCGCCCAGACCCCCACGGCCAGCAGGCTCGCAGCTACTTGCAGCAGCGCCTGCCCATCGGCCGCGAGGTCGTCCTCGACGTCAAGACCACGGATCGCTACGCCCGCAGCGTCGCCGAGGTGATCAGCGAGATCAACATCAACCTGGCGATGGTGGAAGAAGGCCAAGCCTTTGCCTACCGCCAGTACCTGAGCGGCTGTGATGCCAAGGCCTATCTAGAAGCAGAAGAACGAGCCAGTCGTGCCCGCCTAGGGGTTTGGCAGGTGCCGGGTGGCATCACCAGGCCGTGGGACTTCCGGTGAGGTCGCCACTCAGCCGTCATCCCTGATGGCACAACACCAGGCGGCCGCCGTTACCGCTGCAGCGAGATCAGCTCCTATGCCAAAGCCCAGGAGCTGCTGCGCAAGGGGCACAGCTATCTCGATGGAAACGGGGACGGAGAAGCCTGCGAACCCCTGCGCTGACATTCGCCTTTTGCCATATCGCTAACCACATTATTGGTTTTTACAGAAGCTAGTGCAAGCAAAGGCTTGCCTGCCGATGTAGTGGATTGACACAGCATGTGGGTTTGGTAGGTTCGGAAGACAATCCAAATGTCTTCATGCTTACCGGCCCCGAACTGCTCGCCAAGGTCAAGGAACTGGGCGATGTCTCCAAGTCCGAGCTCGTGCGTGAGTGCGGCTATGTGAGCACCAAAAAAGATGGCACGGAGCGGCTTAACTTCACCGCCTTCTATGAGGCCCTGCTCGGTGCCAAGGGTGTAAGTCTCGGCGCCGATAGCGCTGGCCGGGGCAAGGGTGGCCGCAGCCTTAGCTATGTCGCAACTGTTCAGGGCAACGGCAATCTGCTGGTGGGCAAGGCCTACACAGCCGTACTCGACCTCCTACCCGGCGATGAATTTGAGATCAAGCTGGGCCGTAAGCAGATCAAGCTGATTCCTTTGGGCAGCCCAGAAGAGGAGTGAGCAGCTGCTAGTGAGCAAGACGCCCGAGCTGATCGAGACGTTCATGCTCGTGTGTTTCTACAACGACAATCTCGTTTCTGAGCTTGCAGCCGCTGCTGAAAGCCACTACTACCTTCAGAAAGGCTCGACCCATGCTCTCAAGCCTCGAAATCGCGCAGGCAGCAGTTATGCGCCCCATTGCCGATGTCGCAGCCGAGGTGGGCATAGAGCCCGACGAGCTCGAGCTCTACGGTCGCTACAAGGCCAAGGTCGATCTCTCCATTCTCGATCGTCTCGCAGGAGTACCGGACGGGAAGCTGATCAACGTGACGGCAATTACGCCAACCCCCGCCGGTGAGGGGAAGACCACGACGTCGGTCTCGCTAACGCAAGGTTTCGGCAAGATCGGCAGGCGCGCGATCCTCGCGCTGCGCGAGCCATCGCTCGGGCCTGTCTTCGGCGTCAAGGGTGGCTCTGCTCCCATCTGGAAGCCCAGCGCCTCGAGGGCTTCGCTGAGGCCAACGGCGGCCTGCTCTCCTGCCCGGCCGGCGCTCAT
>NZ_JBSYHW010000113.1:0-5062 GCF_056108345.1 Cyanobium sp. NIVA-CYA 375
CAGATCAGCACCTGCAGCAGCCAATAAAGACGCGATTTCTGCGCCAAGGCCGCGCGACGCGCCTGTAACAAGGACGCGCTGATTGTTGAGGCTGAAGCGGCTGCCGTTGAGGTTCACGAAACTCACATGACTCTGAGCATAGTGATACACCGCAGGTCGTCGTCAATCAGAAACCTCGATACCAGCATCAGGTATGTCGTAGGTGAGACAAACTTTCTGATGCAAGACAAACTGTCTGGTGCAAGACAAACATGACTTACTCCGGAAATGCGGTGACGCGCCTTGGCTGTCTGGAATGATCGCGGATAAGCCAGTCCGTTCTTAATGGTCAATTTGCTTTGCCATGGGCTTGCCAGGCAACAGCCAGCCCAGCCCCGCGCATCGATCGGGTGCCACTGTTGGGCGTGGGCTGGTCAGAAGGAGTCTTCCGTCTGGCCGGCGAAGCTGCCGGCGTAGCTCTCGCTGCCCTCCAGCTTCTGGAACACGAACTGGCAGATCGCGGTGCCGGGGTATACGGCCAGGGGAGCAGGGCCGAAGTTGCTCATCTCCAGCACCTGCTGGCTGTCTATCCCTGGCCCCATGAAGGGGGCGCTGATATGCACCATCAGTCCGAGGCGCGCGAAACGGCTGCGGCCCTCCAGCCAGCCGCACAGACCAGGCCCCAGGCGCAGGCGCTCGCGGGTGATGCCGAGCACTGTTTCGCCCGGCATGATCAGGATGTGTTCGCCGTCGGGCACCTCGATCTTCTCGGTGAGCTGCCGGTAGTCGGTGTGTTCGCGCACCTCGATCACCTGATGCACCTTGCGGAAGACGCGAAAGGTCCGGGCGAGGGTGAGGTCTAGCGAGGCGGGGCCCACCCGTTCGGGAACGAAGGGCGTGATCGCGATCCAGCCCTCCTGGATCGCCTGCAGGATCGCCTTTCTGCCGAGAACGGCCATGAATATCTCACTGGGGCGGCGGTTGTGGATTGTCTCAGGAGGCTGTTCGGGCGCCGCTCGCAGGGGGTCTGCGCGGCTGCGCAGGCGCAGGACGACGAGCACCAGCTGCTGCAGCCAGCCCGGCGCCACGGGCCAGCCCAGAACGGCGGGCAGCATCCCCAGCGTGGCGTCGGCGACGCGGCGGTTGCAGGGGGCCAGGGCGAACACCTGCCGTTCCACCTGCTCGTTGAGCGCCATCAGCTCCACTAGGCCGGGATGGCGCTGATCCCTATCCGCTGCCCCACCGCCTGCCAGAAGCGGAACAGGTGCTCCTGCTCCAGGTCGGTGAGGCCCCGCCAGCCGTATCGACTCAGCCAGAGGATCGGCTCGCCCACGAAGGTGGAGAGCATGGAGCGGAAGTCGTCGTCGCCGATGGCGTAGTGGCCGTGGAAGCGCTTGCGCGGTCGCTGGGCGAACTCACCGGTGCGATCCAGCAGTGCGGAGATCGAGGGCACGCAGAAGGTCTTGAGCAGGGCCAGCTCAAGGGAGCGGGTGAGATCCCAGGGGAACACCACGCCGGCGTGCTGGTGGCACGACCCAGTGCTGGCCAGTCATCCTTGTCGCGGATCCTCGCCAAGGCCTCCTCCATGGCCGACCCCAGCACGTTGTTCTCCACAACCTGGACCATCAACAGCAGGCTGAGCAAAGCCTCGGCCACATTGGCTTCAGCGAATGAGGATGTTCGCGTCCAGTACCAAGCGCTTGCGCTCCACCCTCAGGCCGTTGACTGCTCACAGTGGCCTTTCGGCCAGGCCTTGAAGTCAGCACTGAGCTCGTCTTCGCTCAAACCGAAACGCTCAAATTCTGCCTGCATCAGCCGGCCAGCCTCCAACACTTTGTCCCGATCACTCAGGTTGGCTTGCTGGGGCAAGGGCACGTAGAGGCCAATGGTGCGGCCATGGCGGGTCACCTCAATCGGCGTGGACGATTCCAGATGGGAGGCCAGCCCGTCTGCTAAAGGGCGAAGCCAGTGCCCTCTGCATGGCGCCATGACTCCCAGAACAGCCTCCAAAGCGATCGAGCCGCAGCTGGCGCAACGCGACCGCTCTGCGCGAGCCACACGGGGATGTCAACGTTGATCGAAATCAGAACTGTTCATAGAGCTCCACCTCTTCTGGTCTGGACCGCCGAACGGAAATCAATCGGATGTTCTGGTCGCGGTGATGGTGCGGGCCGGAAGCTCCAGGAGCTCCGAATCGTTCCAGAGCTGCTGGGCAGCAAGGAAGTCGATGCCGTGCTTAGCAAGGTTGGAGGCTCTCCTGGCCAGATCGAAGGCGAACTCCATACGGTGCTGATTCAGTTCCTTTTCGTCTCCTTTCGAAACCTTCAAAGCCAGGCGGTCTTGCCCCTCCCACTGGACAACTGAAGGCAACTGGCTCAGACCACCAACCCCAGAATCTGCCCCACAATCGTCATCACCTCCTCCAGTTGCGAGTCGTTCAATCGCCCGATCGGATGGGGGCGAGCGCCCCTGGCGCGCCAGTCGAAGGATTTGAGTTGCTGGCAGAGCACATAGCTGTGGGCATCCGGCCGATCGGGGATGGGGCCAAGGTCCACAGCAAGGGTGGAACCACGGTTGTAGGGCGCTGAAGTCATGGCGCAGCCCACCACCAGGCCCACGGTGCGGTGGAAGGAAGCTGTGGACAAGACTGCAAAGTGGTGGTGATCCTTCATCTCGCGGCCGGCTTGGGGGTAGTGGTCGATCCAGATCACGTCACCGCGATCGGGCACCCAACCCTGGACCCCTCGGCTGGGGCTCACTCGATGACCTCCGCCCCGAGCGGCCTGAAAGCCAGAGCTTCGGTGGGTTCGCCAGCCATGGGCTCGTAGGCCGCCAGCCGTTCGGCCAGAGACAGGCGAGGCTGAACCGGCCGGATCAGCACCCCACCTTCCACGACGGAGAGTTCCACGGACTGATCTTCCTGCAGCTGAGCCTCCCGGGCGATGGCTGCGGGCAGGCGAATGCCGAGGCTGTTGCCCCAGCGGCGTAGGGCCTGGCGCGAAGGGGTGGCAGCCATGGGCATCAGGCGTATAGACAAAAGTATAGACGCCTCAAGTGACTTGGGCGGCGCAGCCAGAAGGGATCCCAGCAGGGGCGATGGCCTGACGGGCCGCCCAAAACCACGAAGCTCCACACGCTCAGGGTCGATCGAGAAGCCTGCCGCACACGTACTTGTGAAGGACACTGCTGATCAGGGTCTGATAGGGAATGCCCTCCTGCAGTGCACGGGCACGCAAGGCGCCTAGATCCTCACTGGTGAGGCGAATGTTGATGCGCTGATCCTTGGTGGCCGTTGACCTTGCGGAAGCTTCCAGGCGGGAGCGCTCTGCAGAAGTAGCCACCGAACGGAGAGTGCCCGCTTCGAAGGCTTCCAGGATTTCCTGCTCTTCGTGATCAAGGTGGTTCATGGTGCGTCTCCTGGGCGGTAGGCGATGGTGGCTTTGCGGCTGGGAATGATGGTTTTGAGAAAGAGGTGATCGTCGGCCTCGACATAAGGCACGAGATGGACATAGCCGGAGATCAGAACGACAAGAATGCGCTGGCCTGGGTAGCGGGCCTGGTTCGGATGCTCAATGATGTCGAGCAGATCACCGGATTCGATGGCAACCACCACGGCCTCAAAGGAAACGCCTCGTTGAACCTGAAGGACCTCGTTCTTGGCTGAGCTCCAGCGAAAGGACTTCATGGCAACACCATATGACCCTGTGTGCCTTTTGTCATCAGTTTTTGGGTGGGGGACGAGGGCGGCATTGCCCGAAGGGATCTCAGTAGGTGCGCCTGCCTGACGGGTCGACCAAAATCCAACCTGGCCCGGTCGCCCGGCAGCCGCCACCATCACTCCATGGCCTCCAGTCCCTCTGCTGCCATGCTTCGCCTGCGCGCGTTCATCGCCGAACGCATGCGCATGAGCCCCACCCATCAACCAACCGCTGATGTTCATGGAACTGCTCGGCCGCGGATTTGCCGGGCAACAGCCAGTCCGGCCCCGGCTCAGGACGTGGCCCGCCGGATCCTGGGAAGCGCATGGTGGGCAAGGTTCACCTTCAACGGCATCACCCGCTGAGAGAAGGACATCGTCGCCCTGGTGGGCGGCGAGCAGCTGAGCGACGCAGAGGGCGGCATCTGCTGGCACTGAACCGCCAGGCCTGCTCACGCCATTGGTTGGATGGGCACGATTGCCGGCAGCACGCTTTCCAAGGTCTGCTTGGCCAGCTTCAGATCATGGCTGGCCTGCATCCGCAGCCAGAAGCCCTCGCTCAGGCCAAAGAAACGGCAGAGGCGCAGATCGGTGTCGGCAGTGATCGCCCGCCGCCCCTTCACGATCGCGTTGATGCGGCTCTCCGGCACTCCGATCGCCAACGCCAGACGGTATTGGCTGATCCCCATCGGCTTGAGAAACTCCTCCAGTAGAACCTCACCCGGTGGCACCAGCAGGAGTTCAGTGGTAGTCAACGATTTCGACATCCTCTGGCCCGGCTTCCGTCCAGATAAAGCAGAGCCGGAACTGGTCGTTGATGCACTGATTTCAGAGACAGGCCCTGTGCTGGCCATGGCGGTTACCCCTGAGCGGCTCCAAGCGATTGCCTGGTGGAACTTGTAGATCGTTGAGGCAGGCGGCCGCATCAAGGATGGCGAGCTTGCGGAACGCGAGCTTTCAGAAGTCGGTGCGAGCGAAGCTTCCAAAGCGGCGCCCCAGCTTCCCTTCAAAGAGGGCCTGGGTGTCGCGGCAACGAAACCACCTGATCACACCGTCACCTTACCCCCGCTGGACGTAGGCACGCCAGGCAGTGGGGCCGGGCGAAGGCGATCACGAGCTGACATGGCGGCCTGGCTTGCCTGTGTTCCTCCCCCTACAAGTGCCACCCCCTGTCACACCCGCCAGGATTCCCCCATGCTCCCGCCCCCCTCTGCTGCCTTCCTTCGCCTGCGCGCGTACATCGCCGTGCGCATGCGCATGAGCCACATCGACCAACCCCTCATGCTCATGGAGCTGCTGGGGAGGAGCAGCCCCCCCCAGTTTCAGGAAAGTTGTCACCCCTCTGATCAGTACATCCGGGGGCTTGAGGACATGACTAATGCGTCG
>NZ_JBSYHW010000114.1:0-5010 GCF_056108345.1 Cyanobium sp. NIVA-CYA 375
ACATCAAGGGAATTCTGGCGCTGGGAGGGGTGGAAACCACCGGGAGCGCTCCTTGATCACACTTTTAGGCAGCCCTGGAGCGGACCCCACCTTCTCCGTCCACTCGACCGCTGAAGGAAAACTGATCTGGGTCATTGTTCGCTACAAGGATCTGCAGGGCTTCGACGAAGAAGCCACTAGTGAGTCCGTCGGTATGCCACTGGTAGATAAAGGCGATGTGATTTTCACTATCTCTGGCACTGCGGTTGTGGGCAACACCCTCACCGCCATCGCCATCAAGCTGGTTCAGACAACGGGGAACTTCGCCCGCTTTGGCGCCGCCACCTTCAGCTAAACGATCCAAACCAGGGGACCCGCACCTTCCTAGCCCTCAACGATGGCACCGCCGGCTTAAACGCCAACAGCGATTCCATCGCAGAAATCACAGGATTCAGTGGAGCGCTGACCAGTCTCAGCATCATTTAATTAACAACACAATCACCATATGGTCTTGCCGCCCTCTCTGCCGCCAGGCTTTTTCATCAGGCCCGTTACACCTGTTCTTGTTTCCTGGCCTCGAGCACGGCCAGATAAAGCTCCTCCGGAACCTCACGGATGTCGTATTCGCTGGGAAGCACACCGTGCACATACCGATGCACGGCCAGCCAGCAGTTGCGCTCCGGATCCCGACCCGTACCATCAAACTCCCGCGACTCAGCAGCCAGTTGCTCAATCAACGGCTCGTTCCAGGTGTCGTTCACGGCAGCAATCCCCCATGCGGGGGCCAGAGTGGGAGCAGTCTGAACTAATTCATCGGCATGGCAGCCCATACCCCCTCGCCCCCGAAGCGACTGCTGCTGGGAATCGCCATCGCCGTGGCTGGTCTGCTGGGATGCATCCAAGGTCAGGCTCGGGCTCAGGGCTTGCCTAAGCCCCCCTGTCCCCTGGTGGTGCCCGGCAGCCAGAAACTGCTCCAGCCCCGGCGCATCCAGCCCAATCAGGTGCAAGCCAAGAACGCAATGGGCTGCCTATCACCCGCCGACGCGGTGTATGGAGCGGATGGCTGTCCGCTGCGCATGTGCGGCGCCGAGGCCGGCGTGATTCAGCTGCCTGATTACAACGCCAGGCCGCGTTGACGGTTTCCCACCAGCTCTGGGGAGGACCGAATCGATTCGTTCGGTTCTCCTCGCAGCTGGTTTTTGTGATCAGGAATACCGTTTATACAACAGCTCCAAAGAGGGAAGTCACCATGCATCCCACCGCCGAAGTATTCACCGAAAAAGCCTGGGCTGCCGTGGTGGCGACCCAACAATTGGCGCAGCAGCGGCGCCAGCAGCAGATGGAATGCGAACACTTGCTGGCGGCCTTACTGGCGCAGCAGGGTCTGGCCGGACGCATTCTGGAAAAGGCCGGCGTTGATGTGGGCACCCTTAGCCAGAAGGTGGAGGCCTTTATCGCCGGCCAGCCAAAGCTGAGCGCCCCCCCAGACAACGTTTACCTGGGCAAGGGCCTCAATGCCGTGCTCGATCAGGCAGGCAGCCTCAAGGAGGCCTACGGCGACAGCTACATCGCCATCGAGCACCTGCTGCTGGCCCTGGCGATCGACGACCGCTGCGGCAAGCAGCTGCTTTCCCAAGCAGGCACCAATGCCGCCATGCTCAAGGAGGCCGTGCAAGCTATCCGTGGATCCCAAAACGTGACCGACCAGAACCCCGAAGGCACCTACGAATCCTTAGAAAAATACGGCCGCGATCTCACGGCTGCTGCCCGCGAGGGCAAGCTCGACCCAGTGATCGGCCGCGATGAAGAGATTCGTCGCACCATTCAGATTCTCAGCCGCCGTACCAAGAACAACCCGGTGCTGATCGGCGAGCCCGGCGTAGGTAAAACTGCGATCGTGGAGGGTCTGGCCCAGCGCATCGTCAATGGCGACGTGCCCCAGGCGTTGCAAAACCGTCAGCTCGTG
The DNA here is from genome assembly GCF_056108345.1 of Cyanobium sp. NIVA-CYA 375. Classification (NCBI taxonomy): domain Bacteria; kingdom Bacillati; phylum Cyanobacteriota; class Cyanophyceae; order Synechococcales; family Prochlorococcaceae; genus Cyanobium; species Cyanobium sp. NIVA-CYA 375. The sequence goes on from NZ_JBSYHW010000114.1 coordinate 1,946, forward strand.
TCGCTGGATATGGGCGCCCTGATCGCTGGAGCCAAATACCGCGGCGAGTTTGAGGAGCGGCTCAAGGCCGTTCTCAAGGAGGTAACGGCTTCCGAGGGCCAGATCGTGCTGTTCATCGATGAGATCCACACGGTCGTGGGAGCCGGTGCCAGCGGCGGCGCCATGGATGCCAGCAACCTGCTCAAACCGATGCTGGCCAGAGGCGAGCTGCGCTGCATCGGCGCCACCACCCTCGATGAGCACCGCCAGCACATCGAGAAGGATCCAGCCCTAGAGCGTCGCTTCCAGCAGGTGTTCGTGGATCAGCCCACGGTGGAAGACACCATTTCGATTTTGCGCGGTCTGAAAGAACGCTATGAAGTGCATCACGGGGTGCGCATCGCCGACAATGCCCTGGTGGCGGCAGCGGTACTGAGTAGTCGGTATATCGCCGATCGCTTTCTACCCGATAAAGCGATCGATCTGATGGATGAGTCGGCGGCGCGACTGAAAATGGAGATCACCTCCAAGCCAGAGCAGATCGATGAGCTCGATCGCCGCATCCTGCAACTGGAGATGGAAAAACTTTCTCTGGGGCGCGAATCAGATGTCGCCAGCAAAGATCGGCTCGAACGGCTTGAAAAGGAGCTGGCCGATCTAAGCGAACAACAGAGCACCCTTAATGCCCAGTGGCAGGCCGAAAAGAGCTCGATCGATGAGCTTGGTGCAATTAAAGAGGAGATCGAGCAGGTGCAGCTGCAGGTGGAGCAGGCCAAACGCAACTACGACCTGAACAAGGCAGCTGAGCTCGAATACGGCACACTGGCAGAGCTGCATAAAAAGCTTGCTGCCAAGGAGGCAGAGCTCAATGCCAGCGGCAGTGACAAAACGCTGTTGCGCGAGGAGGTCACCGAAGATGACATCGCCGAGGTGATCGCCAAGTGGACCGGCATTCCGGTGGCCAAACTGGTGCAGAGCGAAATGGACAAGCTGCTGCACTTGGAGGACGAGCTGCACACCCGAGTGATCGGCCAGCAGCAAGCCGTTACCGCCGTGGCCGACGCCATTCAGCGATCCCGGGCCGGCCTAAGCGATCCCAACCGGCCAATCGCCAGTTTCCTATTCCTAGGTCCAACCGGCGTGGGCAAAACCGAGCTCTCCAAAGCCTTGGCAGCCCAGCTGTTCGATTCTGAGGAGTCAATGGTGCGCATCGATATGAGCGAATACATGGAGAAGCACGCCGTGAGTCGGCTGATCGGAGCGCCTCCTGGCTACGTGGGCTACGAGGAAGGCGGCCAGCTCACCGAGGCAGTGCGGCGCCGGCCCTATGCGGTGATCCTGTTTGACGAGGTGGAGAAGGCCCACCCGGATGTGTTCAACGTGATGCTGCAGATCCTCGATGACGGCCGCGTCACCGATGGCCAGGGCCGCACTGTGGATTTCACCAACACGGTGCTGATCCTCACCAGCAACATCGGCAGTGCCTCGATCCTTGATCTAGCAGGCGACCCAAGCCGCCACAGCGAGATGGAGGACCGGGTAAACGAAGCCCTGCGAACCCACTTCCGCCCTGAATTCCTCAACCGACTGGATGAGACGATCATCTTCCACAGCCTGAGGCAGGAGGAATTGCGTCGAATCGTGGAGTTGCAGGTGCAGCGACTGGCCGGGCGACTTGACGAGAAAAAGCTTGGGCTTGAGCTCAATGCCGCTGCTCTCGACTGGCTGGCTGGTGTTGGCTACGACCCGGTGTATGGCGCTCGTCCACTCAAGCGGGCCATCCAACGTGAACTGGAGACACCAATCGCCAAGGGTATCCTTGCTGGCATGTTCACTAGCGCCCACACCATCACGGTGGATGTGAGCGGCGAGGTAGGGGAGCAGAAACTGCGGTTTAAGCAGATCAATCCCTCCGAGATGCCTTTGCATGATTAAGCGAATCAGACATCGAATACACGGCAGACATCAAATACACCTTGGTTGAGCTACCCGCAGGTACTGCTAAGACAAAAAACCGCTCATACGCAGCAAATCGCAGCACAACTACATCAATATAGCAGCCACAACATAAAAGTCCGCGCAAAACCAATACATTACGGACGCATTACTACATACAGATCAATGCGTCACCTCGTGACTGGCGGTGCCGGGTTTATCGGATCTCATCTGATAGACAGGTTGATGAACTTTCCGAATACGGAAGTTATCTGTGTTGATAACTTCCATACAGGCTCCCGCAGCAACATAGCTCAATGGCTGGGTAATCCACACTTTGAGCTCATCCGTCACGACATCGTCGAACCACTAAGAATAGATATTGATCTAATCTGGCATCTTGCATGCCCAGCATCACCACTGCAGTATCAGCGTAATCCAATTACGACCGCAAAAACATGCGTGCTGGGGACACTCAACATGCTGGGGCTCGCCAAACGCTGCAACGCCCGCATTCTATTTGCCTCAACCAGCGAGATATACGGCGATCCCCTGGTCTCGCCACAAGCAGAAACATACTTTGGCAACGTAAATTGCGCCGGTCCACGCGCCTGCTATGACGAAGGAAAGCGCATGGCGGAAACACTCTGCTATGACTATGCGAGGACGCACGATGTATCGGTTGCAGTAGCTCGCATCTTCAACACCTATGGGCCACGAATGAGAAGCTCAGACGGCCGGGTGGTAACAAACTTCATCACACAAGCACTGCAAGGTAAGCCACTAACTTTACATGGAACTGGGCAACAAACCCGTAGCTTCTGCTTTTGCGACGATCTAGTTGACGGACTGGTAGCGCTGATGAACAGCGAGGTCCAGGGGCCAGTAAATTTGGGCAATCCACATGAAATAACTATCTACGATCTTGCCGACCGCATACGAACACTAATAAATCCTGCACTTAACCTAATCTATAGGACTCTACCGATTGACGACCCTCAACGGAGACAACCTGACATCGAACAAGCCGAAATGCTGCTTAATTGGCGCCCGACGATAAAACTGGAAAAAGGAACGGTGCGCTTCCAGATCAGCTCATAAAGGGCTAGATCCTTGCCATCAAGACCTGTGGCGTTCGGGGTGCGGAACGC
>NZ_JBSYHW010000115.1:0-4840 GCF_056108345.1 Cyanobium sp. NIVA-CYA 375
ACCCCTTGGCGCCGTAAGGCGTTTTTTTGTAGATGACTGCAGGCTTGGAATTCCTCTTTTTTCGAGGTGCCCTCAAGAAGTTGCTTGCCGCTTATGAGCAGGCGCTACGGCTGCAGAGAAAGCGAGATAGAACGATCGAAACTTACTGCCAGTACTTGTGGAAAGCAGCCAAATACTTCAATCGATGCCCAGATGACCTGAGTGCGGACGAACTAAAAAGCTACTTTTCCTGGATGTTGAATCGCTACGCGCCGAACACGGTCAATGTGCAAGTTGCAAGTCTTGTATTTCTTCATCGTTACGTTCTGAACCGAGAAGTGGAGTGGGGGAAAATCATCAAGCAGAAGAGCCCAATGTCACTCCCTGATATCCCCACAAAGTAAGAGGTTCGCTTTTTAATCAACTCCGTCAGGAAAGTGCGCTTTCGCATCTTCTTGCTTGTGGTTTACAGCTTGGGCTTAAGAACCACCGAAGGCCTCAAACTCGAGGTGGCAAGGATCGCTACGTGATTTTACCTGAGCTGACACTACAAGCGCTGCGTCGATTCTGGACAACTCATCTACATCCCAGGTTGTTATTTCCGTAAGCATTCAGGGGTCGCAACAGCACGCGGGGAATTTGTCGCTGCTGGATCCTTGTCGACAGCTTGAATTCGGGTTGGATCACAGGCCGAGACCGCCTGTGATGCACTGGCCAGGCCAGAGTGGGGTTGATCATCAACCAGAGCTCCTCCTACACCTGCCCATGCCTCGTCACGCCTGCGTCATCCAGCATGCCGAGGAGGACTGCGGGGCAGCCTGCGTGGCCACCGTGGCCCTGCAGTTCGGTAAGCGGCTGCCGATGGCACGGGTACGGGAGTTCATGGGCACCGGCTCCACGGGCACCACCTTGCTGGGGCTGCGCCGCGGCGCCGATGCGGTGGGCTTCCATGCCAGGGCGGTGCGAGCCGAAGCCGGGTTGCTGGACCAGTTGGACGCCATATCCCTGCCAGCCATCCTCCACTGGAAGGGCAATCACTGGGTGGTGCTGCATCGGCACCAAGGCCAGCGGTTCCTGATCGCCGATCCGGCCGTGGGCCTGCGCTGGCTGCGGCGGCCCGAGCTGCTGGCGGGCTGGAGCAACGGCGTGATGCTGCTGCTGGAGCCCGACCTCAACCGCCTCAGGGCCCAGGAGGAGGCCCCTCGCGCGCCCTTCCTCCGCTTCCTGCGCCTGGCCCTGCCCTACCGCGGCCTGCTGCTGCAGGCCCTGGCCATCAATGCGGTGATCGGCCTGCTGGCCCTGGGCATGCCGCTGCTGATGCAGCTGCTCACCGATGACGTGCTCGTGCGGCGCGATACCCAGCTGCTCACCACCCTGGGCATCGGCATGTTGCTGCTGTTCCTGTTCCGCAATCTCATCTCCCTGTTGCAGGGCCATCTGGTGGGGCACTTCGCCCAGCGGCTGCAGCTGGGAATGCTCCTGGAGTACGGCCACAAGCTGCTGCGGCTGCCGATGACCTACTTCGACAGCCACCGCAGTGGTGAGGTGGTGAGCCGCATCGGCGATGTGAGTCTGATCAATGGTTTGATCGGTGATGTGGTGCTTGGCCTGCCCAGCCAGCTGTTCATCGCCGCGGTGTCTCTGGCGCTGATGCTGGCCTACAGCCCCGCCCTCACCGCCGCCTCCCTGCTGGCGTTCGTGCTGGTGGTGGGCGCCAATCTGGTTTTTCTGCCGGCCCTGCGCCAGAAAACCCGCCGGTTGATCGTGGAATCAGCCGAGAACCAGGGCTTTCTGGTGGAGGCCTTCCGGGGCGCCCAGGTGCTCAAGACCACCGAAGCCACCCCCCAGGTGTGGGACGAGTATCAGAGCAATTTCGGCACCCTCTCCCACCTGCGCTGGAACACCCTGCAGCTGTCGCTGTTCAGTTCCACCACCACCAGCCTGCTCTCCAGCGTCACCACCCTGGCGCTGCTCTGGTACGGCAGCAGCTTCGTGATCGCCGGAGAGCTCAGCATCGGCCAGTTGCTCGCCTTCAACGGCATGGGCACCAATGTGCTGGGATTCCTGGCTGCCCTGGTGGGTTTCGCCAGCGACTTCATCACGGCCCAGGTGGTGTTCCAGCGTCTGGGTGAGGTGCTCGATGGCAGCGTGGAGGATCACCGGGCGATGGACAAGCCCTGGGTGGCCCTGCCCCTGGGCGGCGAGATCCGCTGCGAGAAGCTCACCTTTCACCATGCCGGCCGGGTGGAGCTGCTGGAGGATTTCAGCCTCACGATTCCAGGCGGGCGGGTCACGGCTCTGATCGGCGAATCGGGCTGTGGCAAGAGCACGCTGGTGAAGCTGCTGGCCGGCCTCTATCCGCCCCAGAAGGGAACGATCCACTACGGCCCCTATGGCCTCAGGGACATCTCGCTGGAATGCCTGCGCCAGCAGGTGGCGCTGATCCCCCAGGAGCCCCAGTTCTTCACCCGCACCATCCTGGAGAACTTCCGCCTCACCTATCCCGATGCCAGTTTCGATCAGGTGGTGGCGGCTTGTGAGGCGGCCCTGGCCGATGAGTTCATCCGCGAGCTGCCCGATGGCTACCAGACCAGGCTGGGGGAATTCGGTGCCAATATCTCCGGGGGCCAGCGCCAGCGTCTTGCCATCGCCCGCGCCCTGGTGGCGCGCCCGCCGGTGCTCATCCTCGATGAATCCACTGCCGCCCTCGATCCAGTGCTGGAGCGCCGACTGCTGGACAATCTGCTGCCCCTGCGCCGGGGCCTCACCACGGTGATGATCAGCCACCGGCCCAGCGTGATCCTGCGTGCCGACTGGGTGGTGTACCTCGAGCACGGGGTGGTGAAAGTGCAGGGCGCCCCCCACGACCTGCGGGAGGTCGACACCCTCACCCCCTACCTGCTGCCGGCATGACGACGCCCGCCTCCCCGAACGGCCCGCCTGCCGGCAGCAGCCGGATCCTGCTCCAGCCTCGCCGGCCGGAGGACGGCCTGGCTGTCCCGCCGCTGGGGTCGGGCCTGGTGCTGCGCGATGCCACAGCCGAGGAATTCCTGCCTTCCGTGCGGCCCTGGGTGCGGGCGGTGGGGCTGCTGATGATGGGCAGCTTCGCGGCGGGGCTTGGGCTGCTGGCGGTGTGGCCTTATCGGGTGGTGGTGCGCGGCCCGGGGCAGATCCGCCCCAGCGGCGAGACGAGCGTGATCCAATCCCCACTGGCGGGCCGGCTGCGCGCGCTGCGCGTGCACAGCAACCAGACGGTGCGGCAGGGCGACATGATCGCTGAACTCGACCCCGCTGATCTGGAGGGCAAGCGCGACGAACTGGCCAACAGACGCTCTGCCCTGGAGCGGCAGCAGCAGGCGCTGGTGAGTGAAAGCGCAGCGGCGGTGGCCGCTGCCAGGCAGGAGGTGGCAAGGGCCACCGCCGCCCTGGATCTGGCGGAAACCGAATACCAGCGCTTTTCCAGGCTGGTGGAGAGCGGCGCCATCGCCCCGCTCCAGCTTGATGAGAAGCGCGCCAATCTGGCGGTGGGGCGCTCCAATCTCATCAAGGCTGAGCAGTCGGTGCAGGAGGTGATGGCCCGCCAGCAGGCGGAGCTGTTTGTGCTGGCCCAGGACTCGGCCACCGGTGCCGGTGAGCGGGCCCAGGTGGAGCGCAACCTGGCGATCACCCAGGTGCGGGCGCCCGTGAGCGGGGTGCTTCATTCCCTCTCCCTGCGCAATCCCCAGCAGGTGGTGGCCGAGGGGCAGGAACTGGCGCGGATCGCCCCGAGTGAGACGGAACTTGTAGCGAAGGTGCTGGTGCGCTCGGAGGATATCGACAACGTGAAGATCGGCCAGGGTGCCGATCTGCGCATCACCGGCTGCCCCTACCCCGACTTCGGCACACTCAGAGGCCAGGTGATGTCCATCTCTCCGGATTCGCGGCCAGCCGTGGCAGATGCAGCTGCTGGTGGAGGCTATGAGGTGACGCTGCGGCCGGAGAGAACCGTGCTGCAATCCGGCAGCCAACAATGCAAGGTGAAGCTCGGCATGGATATCACAGCTGACATCACCACCCGCATCGAGACAGTGCTTTCATTTGTGATGCGTAAGGCCCGGCTGATTTCGGGGCAGTGAGAGGCTGTTCTCTGGCCCAGCAGACACGGCACTCACCAACAGGACAAAATTTAGGCTAATGACAATCGTTAGTCGATGGAGCATATTGATTGAGGTGCAATCAGTATCAGGTTCATCCCACCACCTGAACGGGTACAAGAAAGGGGCCTGCTAAGGCCCCTTTGAGACGATCAGTTTAGACTGACCTTGATTCAGAACTAGATTGTGACCGAAATGAATCCGGGCTTCATTGGATCAGTGAAAGACACGGGAACTTTGCCGAAAGCTGGGCCGATGAAGTCAGCACCATTGGTACCGATCCCAGGATTAGTGCCCTTGGAATTCCCGTTGGCAGGATTGGCAGGGACAACAGCTTTGGTGGCGTTAGGGCCAGTTTGATTAGCGATACCAATGGGAGCAAAGAAGGTGATACCACCAGTAATCATCTGGCTTTCGCTATCGGAAAGAGGAGAAAACAGCATGGGGCGAGAATAGATAAGAAAGCAACTGCCAGCCAAGGCAGTTTATTTACTGTATCAGACCCAGGAATGAAAACATCCTCGTCTCCGAACCTTGGCCGGATCCAGGCAGTCCTGATCGCTTCTGCCGTAACTGTTCAGGGGGGAGAAAGCTCCGGGGCAGTTCCGCTTGACAGACCTCAGAAACCAGCTTGGGTCGCAGGCAGATACTGCCCGAGATGCTTCCACCACCTGCCGGCATTTCTGAGAGTGACTGGGAGGCGACACCGCCAACCGTGAGAGCACTGG
>NZ_JBSYHW010000116.1:0-4825 GCF_056108345.1 Cyanobium sp. NIVA-CYA 375
TAGTCAACAGCCCAGCTACGGCTGGGTAATAACGGAATCCCAAAAGCTCCCTGTAATAAGGGGGCTTTTTTATTGGCATGGGGGTTGAGCTGTTGGCAAAGTCCTATCTCGATCCACCACCCGCCACGACGGCGTAAGCCCCTACTCTCGTCGTGCTTTTCAATCCCTTCTACCTGTTCACTACAGCCCAGGTATTGGCTCTTAAGGGCACCGTGCTGTTGCTGCTCACCTTGCTGATCAAGACGATCGCAGGCGTCATCGCCCTTCCTCTAGATGCCTGGACTGACTTGAGCTGGCCTGCCGCCGCAGCGCTGCCAAGTGCTGAGCAGTCCGTTGAGCTCGTTGTTGAGGGATTGCAAATCGGCTATCCGCTGCTGGATTTCGCCGGATTTATCGCGGATCGTGCTTTGCAAGTTGTCGCAGGTGCATACCCCCGAGCGGCGGGCCTCCAGCACGGCGGTGATTGTTGGCAAAGGGATATCGAGGCCTCTTAGGGTGCGGATCAGGGCCAGCTCTCTATGCACCGAGTCATCAAAAAGCCTGTAACGTCCCTCACTTCGGCCTGCTGGCCGCAGTAGACCCTGGTCGCAGTAAAAGCGGATCGTCTTTACAGAAACGCCCGAACGCGCAGCCACCGCACCTATCTTTTGTAGCTCTTTGGCCTGCACCTCTGGCAGCTGCAGTGCAGCCACTTGACTCTCCAGTAGGGGGAGATCACATCATAGGAGTTGTGCAGAACCGCTATCAATGTTTTCGCTGGCAGCATCTCTCTTAATTAGTGCCGTCTGGGCCGCCCCCGTCTTGGCCCAGGGCGATCCCCACCAGCACCATCGAAACCACCACCACCACCACCACCAGCACCAGCACCAGCACCATAAGTCTGCCCCTGCTGCGGCTCCTCACAGCCACAGCCATGAAATCGGCCCAGCTGGCAGCAGCTACGACCTGCTCTGGATCGACGCGATGGTGCAGCACCACACCGGTGCGCTGCGAATGAGTGAGTTTGTGTTCAACATTGGCTCGCCCGGCGTAGGCGCCTTGGCTAACGGCATCTGGCGCGAGCAGGCCCGGGAGATCAAGGCTATGACCCAGTGGCGCAAGGCCTGGTATCCAGAAGCTCCGGCATACCCCGTGGCCCTCAGACCGGGCGGTGATCCCAACTCCATGAGCAACCTGGAGCGCATGGGCGCCGCCCAGATCCAGGCGATGCAGATGATGGACTCCACCCCCACCAAAGCCAACCGGGTGGTGTGGTTTCTCGAGGGAATGATCGCCCACCACGGCGGTGCCCTACAAATGGCCCACGACGCCCTGGAAAAGAGCACCAATCCCACCGTGCGCCGGCTGGCGCGGGAGATCATCGTGGCGCAGCGCTCTGAAATCATCGAGCTGCGCCGCATGCTGCGCCAAGAGGGATTGATCAAGCCGGAGTACGGCCAATACGACGCACTCTTTCGGTTCTGACTCTTTTGATCTGATCGATTCACCATTGATGGATTTCTTCTTCATGACTAGCCGCATGGCCCTGATCGCCCTGGCGCTGGCAGCAACACCGCTGAGCAGCCACGCCCACCCCAAAGGGCTGTTCGACTCCCAGCAGCAGGCCGAGCAGCGGGCTAAGGAGCTCGGCTGCACAGGCACTCACCAGAACAGCGGTAAGTGGATGCCCTGCAGCAATGAAGCAACTATGCATCAGCACCTGCGCCATCACTAATTGTCATGCCTTTTTTGCCTAAAACTCGCTGGCGTCAGCTGCACCGCTGGGTGGTACCAATTGCCGCAGCGCCGCTGTTGATCACCGCTGCAACCGGCTCGCTCTACAGCCTGCTGCTCGATCAGGGAATCGACGCCTTCTGGCTGCTCAAGATTCACTCCGGTCGCTTTGGCCCATTGAATCTGCAGCCCTACTACTCCGGACTGCTGGGGTTATTCACGCTGGTGGTCATTGGGTCCGGCCTAGCTCTGCTGCTTTCAGGCCGCAGGGACATCAGGCCGGCGGCAAGAAACAAGAGCACCAATGGTGCGTAGGAAACATCTGAAGCTTCCATCCGCACGCCGAGCCGCGACGACAGATCGCTTTTGCCACTAATTCGCTTATCCCCCGCGTATATCTGCGGTGTGCTGGTCACACTATGAGCGAACTTGAAGGATTCCACCTCTTCGCAGCCGGTGTTGCCGTACCAAGCAACGCTCTGGTGCGGCTCTGTTAGTTTTTCACCTAGCGCGTCGGCGATCGTCCGCGGCATCCCTGGGTGCGGTTCGATCTCATCGACCCCACTGTCTGCCGGATTGCACGATGGTGACGTGCCACTGGAGAAAGCCAATGGGCTGGTTTGGCCTGGCCGAATTGCTGATCTTGGGCCTCCTGGCCGATGGATTGTTTCGCCGCCTGGGAGTGCCAGGGCTGATTGGCATGCTGGCGGTGGGCCTGCTGCTGGGTCAGTCGGGCCTTGGGCTGCTTGATCCCAAGCTGCTGGCCTTCAGCGGCGATCTCCGCCAGATGGCGCTGGTGGTGATCCTGCTACGCGTGGGTTTCGGACTCAACCTCAAGACGCTCCAGCAGGTAGGGAAGCGCGTGCTGCTACTGGCCTGGATCCCTGCGACGCTGGAGGGGTTCACGATCTCGCTGGTGGCCCAGCCATTGCTGGGCCTGAGCTGGCTGGAGGCGGGCCTGCTGGGTTCGGTTATTGCTGCGGTTTCGCCGGCGGTGGTGGTGCCGCTGATGTTGCGGCTGATCGATGAGCGGCGCGGCACTAACAAAGCCATTCCCCAGATGGTGATGGCGGCCGCCTCCCTCGATGACATCGCCGTGATCGTGGTCAATGGTGCACTGCTTGGACTGCTGGTAACCCGGAGCACCAACATGCCGGTGCAGCTGCTGAAGTTGCCGGTGGGACTGCTTCTTGGCATCGCCGCTGGGGCAGGTCTGGGCTGGCTGCTAATCCGCTGGATCGAGCGCTTTCGCCCCAATGCCAACCGCCAGGTGCTGCTGATTCTGGCCCTGTCGCTGCTGTTACTCCGCCTGCAGAGCAGCATCAACACCTTGGTGCCCTTCACGGGCTTAGGGGCAGCGATGGCCTTGGGGGTGCTGCTGCTGGAGCTGCGCCCAAAACTAGCCCAACCAATTTCAGCCAAGCTGGCCTCAATCTGGGTGTTCGCCGAGCTGGTGCTGTTCACTCTGGTGGGCGCTCAGGTGGATCTGGGTGTGGCCTGGCGTAGCGGCCTGGCTGGGCTGGCGGTGCTTGCGATCGGACTGGTGGCCCGCTGCTTTGGCACGTTGCTCTGCCTGCAAGGCAGCGAACTCAGCGCCGGCGAGCGGCTGTTCGTGACCGTTGCCTACATCCCCAAGGCCACGGTGCAGGCGGCGATCGGCGCCGTGCCGCTGATGGCGATGCAGGCCGCTGGGATGCCCGCCGCTCCGGGCGAAATCATCCTGGCGGTCGCTGTGCTCAGCATCGTGACCACCGCGCCCCTGGGGGCCTGGCTCAGCGGCCTGGTGGCTGATCGGGTACTGCGGCCGGATCGTCAGCGCGGCCCTGGTGAGTGCTCAGGGGAGGCGTCTTCCATCTGTGAAGCCACCGAATCCAGTTGCAGCCACGATTGATCTGCTCTCCAGCGGACTAGCTGGGGCGGCAAGGTTCAGCACCTCTATGCAGCTCATTGGCGGACACCAGGGGTGATGCTGTTCTGGCCTACGGGCAAATCAAAGGAACACGCCTCAAGGTTTGGATCAAGCTCAGGAATTGCATTAGCCGGCGCCCCAGCCAGGATGCGTAACACCGTTGGTGGCGTAATCCGAGAAGGCCGTGGTGACGGCTATTGCATTGACACCGACCTAGGCTAGGCCCGTGAATCAGCGAGCAAGGAAGCTGAAACCGATGCGATGAGAAGGGCGCTGCTGACCTTTGGGAACCCGTTCGCTCTGGCGCTCTACGACAAACAGCAGCGTGCGTTCACCAGCTATACATTTTCATTCACTCCCTGCCACGCCCGGCGCTGGAAGGTCTCACCAAAACCTTTCCCAAGCGCTTCACAGGCGTCTCGGCCCCTACAGACAACGCCAACAGCCTTTTCAAGGTCCGCCTTAGCGGCTATGGCCGGGACAAGAGCACCACTGGTGTGGATGGGGTGCCTTTGGGCTGCTGCAGCCAGCTGCGCCATACCCAGCACGAAGAGCAGGGGCGCTGATTCCCCTGGGGCAACGGCGTCCGCATCGATTACAGCGTTGTCACCACCGTCAGCCTGATGTCCAACGGCCTTGCCTTCAACAGCATCGATGCACAGGCTGGCGGTACTTGGCGGCTGCTGAGATGCCTACTCAATACGAGCAAGCATGCACCCAATTCGTCTGCAGCTTCATCGACTGTAATCAGGGGATCACTGAGGGTAGAGGATAGGAATAATTTGGACACCCGAGGTTATCGAAAGTTGGACTTAGCTTTTGTACCGATAGTGAAGGGCTTGTTAGGCAATGCAATATGAAATGGCGGCAAGGATGTCACTATTTTTGACCCCGTGTTTGTCCCGTAGGGGCCAAATTGCAAATCCTAACGCTACTTCACAACCCGTTTTAGAGTGTCAGAGAAATTGTTCTGCACGCCGTCTAACTTTACAAAGCCAGTGTGGATATGAGTATTGCCGTCGTTACTGAAGACTGTTTCCCATTGGAATTCTACCGCACGGCCATCGGCGAAATTTCCAAAACTTACCCATACAACCTTTCCTGCTTCTATTGAGCCAAGCCCTTGATCGAAGTTGCCGCCGGAATCAACTATGGTAACTCGCAGCCTTTTCTTGGCAGGGTCCCAATAAATGAGTTGCATGC
>NZ_JBSYHW010000117.1:0-4780 GCF_056108345.1 Cyanobium sp. NIVA-CYA 375
ATCGACGCATTAGTCATGTCCTCAAGCCCCCGGATGTACTGATCAGAGGGGTGACAACTTTCCTGAAACTGGGGGATTCGCATCATCTAGATGCCGCCGGCCAGCTGCTGCGTGTGCACGTCCTCGATCGCGAGGGGCACATCAGCGCCCAGCCGCACTACGTGCCCTGCGAGCAGGCCCTGATCCTCGCTGCCAATCACTGCGGGTGTTCTGTCGCCAAGGCGAGGTGCGGGTGCTCTGAGCTCCCTGGGCAGGAGGCACTCCGCCTCCGGCTTTCAGTTGTTGCCACACCGCCCGTGGACTTGGGGTTATTGCGCAATGGATCACCTCCCTCCCAGGCGAGCGGGTGGATGCACTAGATCCAGTCCGAAGCGGCTCACAGCAGCGGACTGACGATTCGATTAGGCGCTCCCTGCGATGGGGGTCCCTGCAATACCAGCAGCGGGAAAGCGGCTTACCACCAGGCCGTCAAACACCCACCTCAATCCCTCGTCCAATCCTCGCGCTGCGTCAAGGATCGGGCCATGCGCCCCGTTGGGGCGTCCTTGTCACATCCCTGCGGCTGGCCGTTGGGGGTGGGGTTCTCTGCCGTCCCCAGATGGCTGCCCCGCTTTCCCGCTCTGCCCTCCGTGCCCGCGATGCCCTGGTGCTGGAGCACCTCTCCCTGGCGGATGCCGTTGCCTCAGCTGCAGCCCGCCGCTTCTTCCCTTTGGTTGAGCGGGAGGATCTGATCCAGGTAGCCCGTGAGGCGCTGATTCGCTCCGCTCCCAGCTGCCGCGTTGGCGAGCCTGCCGCTCCATACCTGCGCCGCTGCATCAGCGGGGCCCTGCAGCATCACCTGCGGGATCGCGTGCGCCTCGTGCGAGTGCCCAGGCAGGTCCACGAAGCAGGTGATTGCCCCTTGGGCCACAGCAGCCTCGATGCCCGCGCTGATGGCGAGCCTTGCCTGCTCGATCAGCTGGCCTCTCCAGAAGCAGAGCCAGCCAGCAGCGAGGCCATCAATGGCCTGACGCTGGAGCAGCTGGTCGATCAGCTGCCCGCCGCCCAGGCCACGGCACTCCGGCTCACAGTTCTGGAAGGCCTGTCACTGCGGGCTGCAGCCGAGCGTCTGGAGATCAGCGTCATGTCGGTGCAGCGGGCCCAGAAGAAGGCCATCGCAGCCCTGCGCCAGCGGCTCGCCGGAGGGGGCTGAGGCCCCTTGGCTCAGGCCTGCTCGATCACCAGCGTGGAGAGAGGCCACCAACCGCTACCGCCCTCGTCGTAGGCCAGCTCCACCATCGGATCGGCGTCACTGCTGTCTCCCGCCAGGTTGATCACCGTGGCACTGGTCTCTGGGCTGATCAAATCCCGCCAGCAGCGCGAGCCAATCGTCGGCAGGGGTGCCTTGGTGTCAGTCATGGTTCAGGGGCTCACCATCACCCGGTTGCCAGCGCCGCTGTTGCTCACGGCCGCGAACTGACGCCGCTGAGGTGACCAGCAGAGCGAACGCCAGCCCAGATCAGCTGGGGAGCTGCGCACCGTCCAGCTGATGCCATCGCCGCTGGTCATGATCCGGTTGCCGGTGCCGCTGCTACTCAACGCCACCAACAGCTCCCGTTGCGGCGACCAGCAGAGGGAGGTCCAGGCGTTGTCGGCTGCCGAGCTGCGGCTACTCCAGCTGCTGCCATCCGGGGAGGTCATCACCCGGTTGCCCTTGCCGCTGCTGCTCAGCGCTACCAGCAAACTCAGATCTGCTGCCCAACAGATCGCCGTCCAACTGTTGGTTGCAGCAGCCGTCCTCAGGGTCCAGTTGCGGCCATCGATTGAGGTCATCACCCGCTGGTTGCCTCCGGTGCTGCTCACCGCCACCAGCAGCCCCAGCTGCGGGGCCCAGCAGATCGAGCGCCACTCCTGATCTGCAGCAGCGGGGCGGGCTGTCCAGGTGAGGCCATCACTGCTGGTCATCACCCGGTTGCCCGTGCCACTGCTGGCGACCGCTACCAACAGGCCCAACTCGGGTGCCCAGCAGATCGCCGTCCAGTTGTTGTTGGCCGGCGTCTGGCGCAGGGTCCAGCTGCGCCCATCCGGTGAGGTCATCACCCGATTCCCAATGCCGCTGTCGCTGACGGCGACAAACAGCCCCAGCTCTTTCGCCCAGCAGAGCGCCACCCAGTTTTGATCGGCTGCCGCAGGTTGGGCACTCCAGCGGATGCCATCGCTTGAGGTCATCACCCGGTTGCCCGTGCCGCTACCCGCTACGCAGGCGTAGACCCCAAGCTCCGGCGACCAGCAGATCGCCTGCCAGCTGTTGTCCGCCGCCGAGCGCACGGTTGACCAAACTACGCCGCTGATTCCCAGCACTGGCGGCAGGTTCAGCAGCTCCTCCAGCGCTGCCGCTGGCAGCTGATAGGTGCCAGCAGCCGGGCCCGTGGGCCTGGTGATCGCCAGCAGGTCGCCTGGTTGGAGGGTCATCAGCTGCTGGGCTCAGGGCAGGGCCGGCAGGGTGCTCAGGTCCAGCGGCATGTAGTCGCCGGCCGGCTGGGCAGTGGCCATCGCAGCCTGGAGCTGGGTCGCATCCACCACCCTCCCGGGCATGCCGTCTGCCAGCGCCAACGGATCAGCCAGCTGCACCACGCCTGCAGCGGCGGTGGTTGCGGGCTCGACGCTCAGCAGCGGCTGGGCCGGGTCGCTTTCATTGACGCTCAGCGGTGCAGCCACCTGGATGCGGATCACGCCGGCGCCATCGGGGCCCAACGCGGCGTTGGCGCTCCAGCTGCTGCCGTCAAACAACAGCAGATCGCCCTGGGCGATCTGCGCTCCGGCGATGCCGCTCCAGCTCGTCAGGGCAATGCCGGAGCTGCTGGCCAAGTACACATCACCCACAGCAGCACCTGCCGGGGCCTCGCTGGTGGTTGGGTCGATCGCACCTCGGTAGGTGAGGGCACCGGAGATGGCGGCATGGAGGGTGCCATCGGCATCCACCGAGAGGTTGGTGCCGGGCTTGATCGCACCGATTACCACTGCGGTGGCAGGGCTGAGCATGAACGCCTTGACCTCATCAGCCGTGGCCCGGAATGGCGTGCTGCCGCGCTGCACCAGCAGCAGGTCACTGGGCTGAGGCAGGGAGCGGCCGGCGGTAGTGCGGCTCTCGGTGGTGGTGGCCATGACGATCAGCAGAGAAAAAGGGTTGGGAGATCAGAGCTCGAGTCAGGGCGGCAGGGGGCTGAGTAGGCGCAGGTCCAGCGCAATCACCACCACCCCGTCGCTTGAGGCAGCACTCACCAGCGGCGCCAGAGCCTGCACCGAACTGACGCCCTCTGCTGGGGGCGGTTCAGGGGTGCCGCCTTCCTGCAGCTGGGCCTGGCCCAGAAAGATCACCCCCTGGGGCCGGCTGCTGCTGCGGCACTGGGCCGTCAGCTCGGCCAGCACAGCCAGATCGGGAGTGGCCATCGGCGCCAGGGCAGTGCTGCTGAGCTGTTGCCAGCCCCCAGCCAGGAATGCGCTGGCTCGGTTGCATTTGGCAGTGATCAGAGCAGGGCATCACCCAGCTCCAGGGCCGCGAGATCAGCTGCAGCCGTGTCATTGGCCTGGGCTTCCAGCGCCGTGGCCTGCTCAATCAGCTCCGCCTTGGTCTGGCTGGCATCTAGCTCCACGCCATGGACAGCCGAGCAGTAGTCGACGATCTGGGCCTTGGTCATCGCCTGGAAATCAGGCGGCTCAGAAGCCAGCAGGGCTTCTCCGTCGCTGCTGGCGGTTTCCGTTGACTCCAGCGGCTCGCCGGTGGGCGTGGTCTCATCCAGTGCTGAGGCGGGCTCCGTCGCATCCGGTTGCTCGGGCTCAAGGTCGAGCGCATCCACCAGCTCCGGCGCTGGCTCAAGCTCGGGCTCGGGCTCGGGCGCAGCTTCTGCCGGCTGAGTGTGTAGCTGCCAGCCCAATGCCTGCCAGCCGGCCAGGTGCACCGGCCAGATCGAGCGGTTCTCTCCGTCCTTACTAATCAGCAGCTGGCTAGGCGGCAGCAAGGATTCATCGCCCACACCCGGATCCGGGGTGACGGTCAGCCGCTGCTCCGGGCCGCCCAGCGGCACCGGAGTGGAAGCGGGGTTGTTGCTATCCAGGGGTTGCAGCAGTTGCAGGGGCAGGGCCTCAGAACCCGCCGCCAGGGTCAGTGACTCCAGTGGGTTACTCATGGCACTCACCTCAAAGCCCCTGGTTGGCGGTCAGCGCCACGCACATCCCCACCGGTGTGCTCGGAGAGATCAGAGCGCGCGCCAGCCGCAGGCAGGGCGGCGTAACCAACTCGCTGTCGGCTGGATTCAGCAGCAGGGCAGCACCACTGATGCTCGCCTCCACCTTGCCGCCAGCGGCGGGGATGGCGACAGCAGCAGCAGTGATCCAGCTGCCGGCGGTGCCGTCAGCCAGCAGCGGCGCTAGCTCCAGCGTCACGGTTACCGCGTCGCTGTGACCTGCGTGGGATGCCACCAGCACAAAGGAACAGGAAGCATCGAGATCGGTGCCGAGGTTGATGACATCGCCGCTGCTGCGGCTGTGTTCGTAGCAGTCGGTTGCCGAGTGGTTGATCCAGCCGACGAGCACCGTCTGGGCATCGAGCAGCCGGGTGGCTTGGGTGGTCATGGATGGAACTCCTATGGGAAAAAATGTGTGGTTCTGGGCAGTCCTCGTGGGTTGGGGCTGGCGCTTAGGGCAGCACCAGCGGCATGGGCGCCACGTTGTAAAGCCGCGCAGCGGCCTTGCGGTTGCAGACGGCAAAGCCCACGTACCAATCCACCCGCGTGCGGAACAC
>NZ_JBSYHW010000118.1:0-4723 GCF_056108345.1 Cyanobium sp. NIVA-CYA 375
GTGAGATCTAGTTCGAGCATGCTGTCGGGACATCTCCGTCTGTCAAATCCCTTTTGAGCTGAGCAAGGACTTTCAAACCCCACGCTTCACTACCTGCTCGTTCTGCAGCAGATACGCTCAATGGCTTGGAATGTGGCAACGTCCGATCAAAGTAATGGAGCTCATTTATGGGAGGCATCCATACCTGCGAGTGCCGCCTCAAATTGGAACGCAGCCACGATGTACCGGCTTTTTGGGCGCCGATCCCAATGAAATCAGGGCTACGCTTCCGAACAAAGGAGTCTCCCAGGGGAAGGAGAAACGAATTCGAAGTCAACTTTTCACTCAAGCTCTAACCAGGACAATATCAGGGAATGGCATAACGATTTCGCTGTCTGTCCAGGAAAATCCACGATTCTTCCAGAGTGTCCAGTTGGGATGGTGGAACTTGTTCTGCCTTCATTGATCACACTGATTGATGGGCTGCCCACTCGCAGCTGCACCCATTGCAAAATCTGCTACATCATCATCGGGCATCGAGTCGTAAGCCATCAGAGGGGGTCATTTGAATGATCTGACCTGTGGCATCGAGTTCCAACGCCGGCTGGGCATCGAGGGATGGAGCCGTCAGAGCTGCTGTCATCACTGCGAGTGGGCAGCGTTCCGGCCCGCCTAGCCTCAACCCCATGGCCGGCTCAGCATCCCCACCCCAGCCGGGACCCGTAGGTGATCCGGCCCCCTGGCAGCGGCCCCTGGCCCAGGCGCTGGCCCGCCAGCCCGCCAGCGCCCGGCGAGGGCTGCGGGGCCTGGCGCCCCGGCTGCTCGACCTGGCCAGCAACGACTACCTCGGCCTCAGTCGCCATCCGGTCGTGGTGGCGGCCGCCCAGGCCGCCGCCGCCGACCAGGGAGTGGGCGCGGGGGCCTCACGGCTGGTGTGCGGTAGCCGGCCGGCCCATGCCCAGCTCGAGCAGGCTTTGGCCACCTGGCTGGGGCGCGAGCAGGTGCTGCTCTTCCCCAGCGGCTTCCAGGCCAACCTGGCCGCCGTGCAAGCCCTGGCCGACCGCCACAGCCTGGTGCTGGCCGACCGCCTGATCCACCATTCCCTGCTTACCGGTGTGCGCGCCAGTGGGGCCCACCTGCAGCGCTTTCGGCACAACGATCTCGCCCACCTCGGGGCCCTGCTCGGCACCGCCCGCCAGCGCCAGCCCGGCCAACGGCTGCTGGTGCTGGCCGAGAGCCTCTATTCCATGGAGGGCACCAGTCCGTTCATCCCAGCCCTGGCCGCCCTGTGCCAGCACCATGGTGCCGCCCTGCTGCTGGATGAGGCCCATGCCCTGGGGGTACTGGGGCCCGGCGGCCGTGGTCTGGGCCATGGCGAGCCCCGGATCGCCCTGCTCTGCGGCACGTTTGGCAAGGCCTTCGGCAGCGGTGGTGCCTTCCTCGCCGGCGACTCCCTGGTGATGGAGTGGTTGGTGCAGTTCAGCGGGCCATTCCGATACACCACTGCCCTGGCCCCGCCCCTGGCGGCCGGGGCCCTGGCGGCCCTGGAGCGGATCCAGGCCCTGGAGCGGGTCGGTGCGCCGCCCGGGCCGGCACTACTGCAGCGGGCGGCCCGCTGGCGCGATGCCCTCGCCGCCGCGGGCTGGCCGCGGCCCCCCGGTGAGGGGCCGATCCTGCCGCTGCTGGTGCAAGACGACCAACGGGCCCTGGCCCTGCAGCAAAGGCTGGAGCAGGCAGGCCTGCTCGCCGTGGCGATCCGCCCGCCCACCGTGCCGCCGGGCAGCGCCAGGCTGCGGTTGGTGCTGCGGGCCGATCTGCCCCAGGGCACATTGGAACGATTGCTCCCTGCCCTCGGCACACCATGACCACCCAGGTGATCGCCATGCACGGCTGGGCCGGCGACAGCCGGGGCTGGCAACCCTTCGCCGCCGCGGCCGCGGCCCGCGGCTGGCGCTGGGCCATGCCCGACCGCGGCTACGGCCCGGTTCCCGCCCGGCAGGTCGACTGGGATTCCCAGGCCGGCCGGCGGGTGGTGATCGGCCACTCGCTGGGTCCCCATCTCTTGCCGGCCGCGCTGCTGCAGCAGGCCGATGCGGTGGTGCTGCTGGCCAGCTTCGGCCGCTTCCTGCCGCATGGCCGGCCAGGGCGCCGCCTGCAGGCTGCCCTAGCCGGCATGGGCGAAGCCCTGCAGGGTGCCCAGGCCGAAACCATGTTGCGGGCTTTCCTGGCCGAGGCGGTCGCACCCGAGCCCCCCAGCGCCCTGCCCAGCTCGATTCTCGATGTCCCCCTCGGGGAGGAAGGGCGCCAGCGACTGCGGGCCGATCTAGCCCTGTTGGAGCGATGCAGCTGTTTGCCAAAGGCCCTCGCCGCCCCCATCCCCTGCCTGATCGTGGAGGCGGGCGCCGATCGGATCGTGGTGCCGGAGGCCCGCGCCCAACTGCGCCAGGAGCGGCCCGATGCCAGGGTGATCTACTACGCCCATGCCGGCCACTGCCTGCTCCAGACACCAGTGTTAGCGGATGTGATTGCGTGGATCGCCAGCCTCTGAGCCCTCGCCAGCCCAGCTTCAGCGCCCAGGTGCGCCAGCGCTTCGGCCGCAGGGCGTCCGGCTACCGGCAACACGCGCCGCTGCAGCAGGCGCTGGCCTGGCGGCTCGCCCACGAGCTGACCCGCCAGCTGGCGGGGCGTGCCCTGCCGCCCGGGCCGGCGGCCGATCTGGGGGCGGGCACGGGCCTGCTGGGTGAAGCCCTGCAGCAACACGGGCTGAATCGGCCCCTGCTGCAGCTCGACCTCTGCCCCGAGCTGCTGGCCGAAAACCGCCTGGCTTGCCGCCATGGCCAGCACCTCTGGGACCTGAACAGCGGCCTGCCCGCCGAACTGCGGGGGGCCAGCCTGCTCTGTTCCAGCTTTGCCCTGCAGTGGCTGGCCGATCCTGTGGCCCAGCTGGAGCGGTGGTGTGGCGAGCTGGCGCCCGGCGGCTGGCTGGCCCTGGCCCTACCCACGGCCGCCAGCTTTCCCCAGTGGCACCGGGCGACCCAGCGGGCCGGGGTGCCCTTCACAGGCCTGCTCCTGCCCGCCGCAGAACCCCTGCTGGCCGTGGCCCGGCGGCACCTGAGCGTCCACCGGCATCTGGAATTGCGCTTCAGCCAGGCCGACACCGATGGGCGCCGTTTCCTGGGTTCGTTGCGGGCCATCGGCGCGGTGGGCAGTCCCCAGCCGCGGTTGCGCACCACCGAGCTGCGGCGGCTGTTGCAGCATTGGCCCAGCGACGGGGGAATCACATGGACGGTATTGCTGCTGATCGGCCGGCGGCCGGCCTAAACCAACTGGTGGTGTGCGGCACCGACACCGATGTGGGCAAAACCGTGGTGAGCGCCCTTGTGGTGCAGGGGCTCGGTGCCACCTATTGGAAACCGGTGCAAAGCGGCCTGGAGGGCGGCGGCGACTCGGGCCGCCTGCAGGCCCTGCTGCAGCTGCCAGCGACTCGGTTGCTACCGGAGGCCTACCGGCTGCAAACGCCGGTGTCACCCCACTGGGCCGCCGAACTAGAGGGCATCACGATCGACCCGGCCCGGCTGGCCCTGCCGGCAGTGGCCGGAGCTTTGGTAGTTGAGACCGCCGGTGGGCTGCTGGTGCCCCTGCGCCGCGACTGGCTGCAAATCGATCAGCTAGCCGCCTGGGGGCTGCCGGTGCTGCTGGTGGCCCGCAGCGGCCTGGGCACCCTCAACCACACCCTGCTGTCGGTGCAGGCCCTGCGCCAGCGCTCCATTCCCCTGCTGGGCCTGGTGCTCAATGGCCCGCTCCATCCCGACAATCCAGCCACCCTGGCCGCCTTGGCCCAAGCGCCGGTGCTAGCCCAGCTGCCACCTTTAGAACCGCTCACCGCCGCCGGGCTGGCTGCCCAATGGCAGGCACAAGAGCTGGGCCGTACCCTGACGGCAGCCCTAATCGCCGCCCCCAATCCCCACGCATGAGCAAGCAGCACTGGTTTGTTAGCGGCGCCTTAGTACTGCTTTGCGGCGGCGTGCTGGTGCTGTTCACAGACGTGGAATCATCCCTGGTTCGCTGGGTCAACTGCGGGCCGCTCTCCAGCGCAGCTGAGCGCCAGAGCCGCGTCTGCCGCTAAGAGTTTGCGGAAAAACGATCGCAGGAAATACTTCTCCCCAGGCAAAAGCTGATTTCTTTGCTGATTTCAACTCTCTGCGCAGTCCTTGGTGGGCAAGCACCTTCTCGATGCCCCGGCGGGCATTGATCGACCATGAGCACAAGTAGAGCGCCTGGATCAGTTCCAGAGAGGTTGATCCTGCTTGTCCGTCAGTCCGCTCCAGGGAGCCGCTGCGCTCCCTCTGACCTCCCAGCTGGACTATGCGGATGGCTTATTCTTGCAATGAAATGGTTTCTCAGCAAACCCTTAAGTAAGTGAATCGCGTATCCGATTTTTTGTGTGTAGGAGCTCAAAAGGGTGGAACGACAACTTTGAGCGCTTATTTAATTCGTCATCCGCAGATATGCATCCCAAATGATGAAGTCCATTTCTTTGATGACGATTCGTTGAACTGGCAGAATCCTGACTATTGTGACTATTGGAACCTTCTGCACTCAAGACCTCCCTCTTTATCGCCTGAGGACAGATTCTTGGCTGAGAGTTCTTCGCGCCCTAGGGTTGTGGGCGGTGACTTTCAGGAAAGTTGTCACTCCTTGGCTGCCATTCAGGCGGCCTTGATTAAGGGTAGCGCCATGAGCG
>NZ_JBSYHW010000119.1:0-4580 GCF_056108345.1 Cyanobium sp. NIVA-CYA 375
ATATAACCAAGACCTGCCGTGATCACACTACTGATCGACTGCAGTTGTTGCTGAAGGGATTTGTTCTGCGCTGGGAGGATCAGCCATGATTCTCCTCTCGCAACTGATTGATCATTACCAGAAAGACCTGGAAAGGACTCATGGCTATGAGATGCTGCCCAGCCACCATCAGGCTCTGAGGGCAATGAAACGTTGCCGGCGGGAAGGTAGTGACCACATGATTCTTGAATGTAAACCCTGTGCAACCAAATTCCGTGTTCCCCGTTCCTGTGGTCATCGAAGTTGTCCCACTTGCCAACATCACGACAGTCAACAGTGGATCACTCGTCAGAGCGCTGAGTTGTTACCGGCACCTATTTTATGATCACTTTTACAGTTCCGGCGCAACTGCGGAATGCATTCCGGCAGCATCAGAAACCGTTGTATGATCTACTGATCAAGGCTGCCTGGCAAACAGTCGATAGTTTTGCCCGTCGCGATCCAAAGCTGAAGGGAAGGATCGGCGCTCATTCCGTGCTGCATACCCACAACCGAAAGCTTGAATATCACCCTCATGTGCATATGATTGTGCCCGCTGGAGTGGTCGACAAGAAGACTGGCCATTGGCGCTACAAGGCAGAGAACTACCTCTTCCCTGCTCTTAACCTCGCCAAGGTCTTTCGCGCCAAAATCCTTGCAGGGATCAAGGCGCTTGGCTTGAAGGCCAAGGAGACACTGCCAGAGGAATGGGTGGTTCACTGCAAGGCAGTTGGCAGAGGAGATCAGGCATTGATCTATCTCGGTCGCTACCTTTATCGTGGCGTGATCTCGGAAAAGAATATTCTTGGCGACTGCCAAGGGATCATCAGCTTTCGAATCAAAGACAACACAGGCCAGGAGGTGATCCAATGCCTCGCTGGCTCAGAGTTCCTCTGGCGCTTGCTGCTCCATGTCATGCCCAAACGTCTGATCCTGCTTGTGCAGCTTGTGCTCAGGGTCAGAATGCCCTGGCCCGCACCACCAAGGGAACAACCCCGATGGTCTGCCCTCGCTGCGGTGGGGTTCTACAGCTGTTGATGGTGCGCCAGCGCGAGAGGATGCCGATTCTTTGTTGAGTAATAGCGGATTGAGAAGCAGAGATTTCTATCCATAGCAGCTGTTAAAGCACAGGCTGATCAAAGGGATCTCGCCTGAAGAGCCTATTTGTGCTTACACTGGCTCCCAGCACCCCCAATCAATCCGTTCCGCACCTTCCTCGGAATTTCTACTTAGCCGAAAGGTGAAGGAGATCTGAAGAGAGCCCCGATCTTTCTCCTGTATTGAAAGGTCCCAGTGGTGCGGGGCTTGTCCACTAGATTGCTGTTCAGAAGAGTTTGGCACTTTGCCAATTTGACGCTATTGTTTACAGATGCCAGTTATCAGTCGCTTCCTTGGGATCGCAATAGCAATCTTGTATCGAGATCATGATCCACCACATTTCCATGCGATCTATGGCGAGTATGAGATCACAGTGAACATTGGAGATGGAGTTGTCAATGGTCAATTTCCAAGACGAGCCCTATCTCACGTATTGGAGTGGTACCAGCAGCATCGCGATGAGCTGATGCTTGACTGGGAGCGAGCGCGCCGCCACGAACCTCTATCACCGATCCCCCCTCTTGAGTAGTCCCTCTTTTTTGAGTACATCATGCTTCACGTCACATCTGCTCAAGTCATTACTGGTCATCGACTGTTGCTTCAATTCGACGATGGGACTCATGGAGAAGTTGACATCGCTGCAGAACTGAGAGGCCCAATCTTTGAAGAACTTCTTAATCCCGATAAATTCAATGAGGCCTACCTAGATCCTGAGCTTCGCACAGTCTGCTGGCCGAATGGTGCCGACTTTGCGCCAGAATTTCTGAGAAGCCTAGTATTGCAAAAGCAGCTCGTATAACAACAAGATGCAGCAAGCGGGAGATGAGAGTTGCATATGTAAGCACATGCTTCTTCCCGCCGCTGATCTTGAGCGTTCGGCAAATCAGTGGGCCTTCGAGAGGATTGTCTCTACTCAGGGAGCTGAGACCGGTAGATTGGATGGAGCGGTAGAGCTGCCTGACGCCCCCGAGGCTCCCTGGCCAGAATACCCTCATGACTGCTGCTCCCTCCAACGCTTCAGCAATTACGGTCGACCCGCGCATCAGCGCCATCGCGTCGGGGATCGCTGCGGCAATCCCGGAAGCCCAGGTCCGCCTGTTTGGATCACGCGCCAGGGGCACAGCCCGGCCAGATTCCGACGTGGATCTACTGATCACCGTGCCGGATCACTGGCTGGCCGGCCGCGATCGCGTGCGCGTGCTGGGGTCCCTCTGGCGCCAACTCTCCAGCCATCGGCTTCCCCTTGATCTGCTTGCTCCTTTATTCCGAAAGCGAAGTAAGCCAACGGCAGCAATACAGAAGCGCCGTCACCACCCAGGCTTACCAGGAGGGAATCTTGCTGCAGGGCTGATCCCGATGCCATTCGCTACCTGCGGAACGCCCAGGCTGATCTTGCGGAGTCGCAGCGCAGGGTGGAGTTTTCGGGTTTCCGCGACAGCAGCATCGGTTTCCTGCTTCAGCAAGCCTGCGAGAAGACTCTGAAAAGCTGGATCCATTCGAGGGAAGGTCCCGCTCCCTTCACCCATGACCTCGTGGCGTTGATGGTTTGGCTAGAAGAATCGGGTACAGATGTCAGCCCATTTGAGCGGATTGCCGATCTCACCTTCTTTGCGGTTCAGACACGGTATGTCGATAGTTTGGAGATCGTCTCCCCAGATTGGCCGCTCCTGCTAAACATCACCGCTTCGCTGCTCAAGGAGGTCCAGAATCACCTGTCATGACGCCCCCGCCTACCACTTTGCCTACAGCTTCGCGGAAGCCTTGAGACGACCCGCCTGCTTGGCTGTTGGGTGCGGCGCCGTAGGTGGAGCTTCACAGGAGATCTGTTAGACCCTCGCGAACTCATACCAGCTCCGCAGAGATTGCCCAACAACATCATGCACCCGACCCGGTGCAGAGAGATTGACTCTGGCGGTAGTTGCTACGGGCGGGTGATCTTGGCGTTGGCCTGCGCATACTCACCTCCGCATGGCAGAGAAGACAAGATCCCCATACCCTTGAATTAAGGTCCCGAAGATTATAATTAAAATAGACATTCTAAGCGCAGAGTGACCTGGCTGAGTGCTATAAAACGGCATATCGTCTGCGCGTTCCGTGATAAGTATTTTCCATGATTCGAGCAAAAGGCCAACTGCCACAACAGCAGACTTTGACATAGGGGGAATAGCGGAGAGCAATGTGTAGATTTAACTTTGCATCAAGACCGGATATAGCAATTCTACAAAGATTGCCATGACAAACAAGAAGGCTATAGATTTTAGAATGACCAGCAGCCAAATGTTGGGTCCTGTTGCATATTGTTTCAGCACATGCAGTGCGGCATTGTATGCACGCAAGAAAGAGGGGTGGAATGGTAATCGATGAACCAACTGTATTTTCAAATGCCTTCTCCAAAGGAAGGAACGATATCAGCATCCCGATTATTATCAATCAAAAGGCGGCTAACGTCAAGATTCTGAAGACTAGATCAAGGGACGCCAACTATTCCAAGGGGACTGGCCCGCTTCTGATCTGGAACGTTAGCTGAATCTCTGTGAAGGGCGCCATGCTGAACTGGCGGCGAGGATACGCTTGGACCTGAAACGTAGCTACAGTGGGATTAGCTGGGAGGTAAGCATGAACTTCACGTTGGACTGCGAACAAGAGGTAGATGGACGCTGGATCGCCGAGGTGCCGGAACTGCCTGGTGTCCTTGCTTATGGAAGTTCCTTTGCAGCTGCAATGGCAAAGGCTGAAGTCTTAGCTCTTCGGGTTATTGCTGATCGGCTTGAAAATGGCGAATCCGAGCCAGTCAGCATCCAGTTTTCGCTTCCTCTCTCTGCATGAGCAATTGGCCGTCAGCCAAGGCAAAGCAGGTATTGTCAGCCTTGCAGTCAATTGGATGGAGAGTTAAACGTCAGTCAGGATCTCATAAGACCCTTGAACATACAGACTATCCGGACTATGTCTTTGCATTCCATGATGGCGAGCAGATTGGCCCAAGGATGTTGTCTCGAATCGCGAAGCACACCGGCCTTCAACCAGGTGACCTGTGATGCTGGCGCGAAATCGGCTAACAATGCCATACACCTGAGCTGCCCCCGAATGTTGTTTGTTGATCTTCCTGGCTCTCTGCAGCCAGGTGATGGCAAGCGTTAGCCATGCTCTGTCCAATGGCGTGTATTGCCTTCGCCTGTTACCATCTCTGAAACAAAGGAAATCGCAACCAGCACCGTGGCCAAGCGTGATACCTATAGATTCTTTCTCTACCGGCTGAACAAAGAGTATAGAGAAGACTTGTTTGCCAGCCAATCAGTCGAGGGCAGATCGGATGACGAATGGATTAAGTTGTTTCTTCGTGAGGCGTGCAATAGCGAGTATGATTACACCAAGACTACCTTAAAAGCAACACACACATGGTCATTGCGCAGCTATCAAGACCTGGGCGATAAGTTCTCCTGCGTTACACTAGCGAGGAGCCAGAT
>NZ_JBSYHW010000120.1:0-4512 GCF_056108345.1 Cyanobium sp. NIVA-CYA 375
GGTCCTCGTAGCAGGCCCGTTCGATCTTGCGGGAAGAGACGGTGCCCACGCAGTAGGCGTAGAGCAAGAGCATCGTCATCATCCGCGGGTCAAACCCCTTCTCGCCTCTGGGATCCTTGGCCTGCGCTGGTATGAGGATCTCGGAGAGATCCAGCTCATCCACCAGATCCAGTAGAAAATACACCTGGTGGTCCTGCGAGAGCCACTCGCGAGGTGACGGCGGCAGCAGGGTGGTCTGCTCCGGCTGCCAGGGACGGAAGGACTTGGGCTTCTGCATGACCCATTTTCGCGCCCAGATCCACTGCTGTCACTGACGTTTGGGCAGATTCAGGAGCGTCTGTGGAGAACAAAGAGCGGATCTACGCGCAACAGGCTCCTAGTTGCAGCCGAGGCAGGGAGAGCCGGTCGCCCTTGGCGAGGGCTTCCAGCCGGTCGCCTTCTGAGGGCCAGCGGTGCTGGGGTGGCAGTTGCAGGATCAGACAGCCGCCATCGCGCAGGGTGAGCAGGTCGGCCAGGAACAGGAACACCCCCAGGTCGGTGCCCTGGCCGTCCACATCGGTGGCCACCCGGCTCAGCGAGTCGGGCAGCTCCTGCCAAGCCAACCGCGACAGCATCCCGGCGTAAGTGCCAGGGCATCGCGGTAGAAGCCGGTGGGGCGGGCGGCTTCTAGTCGCTTGAGGTAGCAGGCCTCGGGTTCTTCTATACCGCGAGGTAAATACAACGGGCGGCGGCTGGTGCCGTCGGGGAGTTCAAGCAGGGTCCAGCAGTCGTATACCAGCTGCAAGCGGTCTCTCAGGCCGGAGAGGGTGGGGTGCTCCAGCCAAGGAGGTTCAGCAGTGGGGTAGGGCCGTGGGGTTGAAGAGGGGAGAGGGCTGCTGGGTGTGGTGGTCCTGCGGCGGCGGGTGGTGGGCACTGGCTGCTGCTTGTAATCACAGCTCTTGCCAGTGGCGGAAATGAGTCGCCAAACGAACTATGCAGTATCTGCATTGTTTGGGTCGGGACATCAGGGCAAGCAAATAGATCAAGCGGCGGGGCTTGGGTTCATGACAGGGTCCGTATGAGAACCCGGCGTGATGAGCCATCCGCCTTAGATTGACTGCCATGCAGCAGGCCTAGAACTAAGTTGGTAATGACTTCGGTTTCTTATGCGGACCACGAAGTGCCGAGCTCTTTCTTGGTGTGGGCCCGAAAGTTCAGCACTGGGCAGACCTATTGGCATGTGGAGGATTTATGAGCGAACATCAGCAGGCCATTGACCGTACCTACGAAAATGCGAAGATTGGGGCCTGGGAGCAAGTGCTATCTGGATGGCGAAAAACTCCTTGCTTGGCGCGGGAATGTAGCAGGTACCAAAAGTCATCTTCTGGCTGGACATTCTTGCATCAGGCTGCGTATTTTGGTCACGAGGCAGCATGTCGCGAGCTTATTCGCTTGGGCGCGGCGGTCGAAACACTCTCTCGTGAGCGGCTCAATGCAGCAGACGTCGCGGACGAACGCAAATATACGGCTTTGGCAGTACTTCTGAGGCGAGCTTCCTACAGCTCGAAGTCACTTTGGGCCACCCCCAAGGATCCGAACTTTCTTCCAAGTAGTAATCTATGGGAAGAGGCTGTGGAACGTCGAACCTCAGATGCACTATGTGTTGCTTATGCAAGCGGTGTAGTGAGTATTGCAGCGGGTTCGCGCTACTTTGTAGATTCTTTTGAGCGCACGTTGATCGGTTGGCACGGCACTTACGATCCACCTTGTGGAATGGACGGTGAGCCATTGATTTGAACGTGCAGGAAGAATTTACTTACGCCATAGCCCAACAGGTTTCTCAGACGGTCGCTCGCTGTTACTAGTACCGCTTGTAGTGGCGTTCACTCAACAGGAAAAGCAACCACCCGCACTGAGCAAGCATCAGCAACCTGAATCCACTGCTCCCGGCTGATCCTTAGTCGCACCAGCATCTCGCCCACGCCAACTCCTGAGGTCAGCAATCGCTGCCCCCGAGCATGCAGCTCCCGCCATGTTGGCGGCACCTTCAGCAGGAAGCCGTTGTCCCGCAAGAAGTGAGTGATCTCTCCATTGGCGTAGGTGCGCCCGTAGGGCCGAAAAGGCCCCCGTGAGGGGTCGTAGCGCCGCGCCGCTTTGATCAGCCCAATCATCGCCAGCTGCAGCAAGTCCTCCTTCTGGTGAATAGTGCGGCGAGCGAAGTTGCCGGCGATCTTCTCCGCCAAGTCCATATGCTCCAGCGCCAGGGCATCGGCAGCGGCATGGGGCCGCACTGGCCGCTGTCGCTGTGGCCTGCAGCGCACGGGCTGCTTTCCCTGAGGTCTGGGACGGTGATGCGCCGGCGCCTGGAGATTGATCTCCAGCTGCTCTGCCCGGGCATGGCACGCGGGCCGGTGGTAGCGCCGTTGCTTGAGCATTTGCGCCGTACCTGCTGCATCACCTACCAGCACGACTGTGATCGGCAGGCAGAGCTGCAGCACAGCCGGTATCAGCACTGCAGGCCCCTGGTTCTCCACTGCAGATGGCGTGGAACCTTCCCGCACCGCGGACACCAGCGGCTTGCTCACCGTTCCACTCATCGACTCACCAGCAGTGGCGTCACCACCGGCTGGATGCCCTGGGCCTTCCAGTAGCGGCCTTCTAGCCAGAGGGCGCCATGGCAGAAGGCATCCACTAAGTCCTTGCTGCCCTTGGGGAAGCGGATCGCTTCTTCCACCAGGGGCTGAGCTCGGTGGTGAAAGCGAATTTGACCTGCTTCCACCAGGGGGGCGACGGCATGGGCTCGGGTTTCCTTGCTGCCTCTCGCCGTGATCGGCAGCATCCCCGGCACGCGGCGCCGGAGGGTTTGCAGCACCGCCGGCCCGTTGGCTGCGTCCTCGATCAGCACGGCGTTGGGCCTGAGGCCCTGCTGCTCCAGCGCCTGCAGGCAGCCCAGCAGGAAGCGGATCACCTCCGGCAGGCCAAAGCGGTGCCGAGCGGCCCAGAGCACTTCCATCTCCAAGGCAGTGCTGTGGGGCGGCCTTTCTTGTTCGCCTGTGCGCGGGTTGAGCGTTCTCGGTGGGGGTGCCAGTAGCCCCGCCAGGCAGAAGCCGCAGTAGTCGCTCTCCGCCTCCCCCTTGAAGGACAGATCACAAGAGAGGGCCAGCAGGGCGTACTGCCGCTGGCGGCCAGCCGCCTGGCTTGTTGCTTCCCTCGGGAATGGGGGCCGGATCCAGTTGCGCAGGAAGATTGATCCAGACGCCGGACTGGGCCGCTGCTGATACAGCGCTGCCCACCAGTAGGCGCCCAGGCGGGCGCGGATTTTGACCAGCTCGCTCAGCGGGAAGCGCTCGGGGCACAGCGCCTCTCCCGGTTGCCTCCAATCGGGGATCAAGGTGCAGGTGGGCGGCAGCTTGGGGCGTTCAGCCGGGTCCTCTGCAACAGCGGGTAGATCCAGCACGGTCCATTGCTGGGGCGCCTCGCCCAGCTCCTGCTCATACAGCCAGCCGATCACGTCTTGGTGATCCCAGCGGGTGAGCACCACCACCTGGGCTGAAAGGTTCGGCTGCTCGCTGCCGTCTGGTCCCAGCACCATGGCCGGCTCAGCGCAGGTGATGCCGCATCGCCGGGACCCTTGTAGGGATCGTCGATGATCCCCAGGCTGTAGCCCTTGCCGGTGAAGGGGCCATCCACACCAGCAGCGATGCAGCCACCGCGCTGGCGGGTCAGCCAGTTGCCCACAGCTGCCGAATCGCGGGCCATCAGATGGCCGGTCACCCGGTAGAAGTGGCGCGCTTCTCGGGAATGGGCGTAGGCCAGCTCGGCTGAGTAGGAGGCGATCGCCGCGAAGAGGTGCGGGTAGCGCTGCAGGAAGTAGGCAGGGAAGAGTTTCGAGACCAGGAGGCTGTTGTGGGTCACCGTCAGCTGACGGCCCACCACGTAGAGCCCATCGGCGCGGTCCACCTGGATGCAGCGTCCCCAGCGGGGTGAGGCGGGATCGTGATCGATGCGAGCAATGGCGGCACGACGTTGCGGCGCCAGACGGGAGATGGCCTTGCGAGCAAGCCGGGTGGGGATCGGCAGGGTCGGCTGGAAGCCCACCGTGACCACCGTCTTGCGGCCCACCACACCGCTACTGCTGGTGCACGGTGGCATCTCCGTCCGGTAAGGCCGGAAACCCAGTCCCTCCGCTAGGTCGAGCACTCCTGCGGCCAGTTCCGGACTGGTGGAGGAAAAGCAGACCCGGGACTTGCAGTCGACCGTGCCATCGCTGTCGATCAGCCCCGCCAGCAACGCCAGCCGCTGGTCCAGCGCTGAACGCAGGAACGCTTCTGGGATGTGTTTGTGGTGCAGCACCCCGGCCGCGAGCAGGTCACGGCGCAGAGGGCTGGGATGACCCTTGCGGGTGAACAAGCTAGCCAGTGAGGTGGCCTGCACGCGCTCGTAGCGGGGGCTGCGGTGGTGATGCACCGCCGAGACCGCGTAGCCGGCCTGAACCATGGCGGCCGCCGGCGCCAGGTCATGGCGGTCATGGGT
>NZ_JBSYHW010000121.1:0-4444 GCF_056108345.1 Cyanobium sp. NIVA-CYA 375
GGCGCTGCGGCCAGTCTTCTCACCACGCTTTTCAGCCCATTCCTAACCATTAGTGTTTAATCATTGAGGTGAAGTAGCGTGGAAAAGCAAGTGTTGATGGGAAACCTGCTTGAATATGCGTTATGCATTCCACTAGGCAAGAAGGCTGAGCTCCGTATCTGTTTACGGCCAATTCTAGCCCATGGCTGTGCTTTGTCCACCATTGTTGCATCTCTTTTCATATCTTTGCCAAGGGTTGCCCCCCCGTTTGGACTATGCAGAATGACAGTGGGTGGAGATCCGGCTCGTATCGTAGCTGGCTCAAATGGCATCCTTCGCTGGAGGTCCGAATGGAGCCTGAGGGTATTGCACTTACCGAGCACCGTAGATTGGTTAATGCTTGCGTCTCCGCCAACGCGGCGAACAGATTGTGTTTCTGATACTATTCCTTAAAATGAATATTTAATGATTCGGCAAGGCCTCTCTGCTATGGGGATCCAGGCTCGATGCCGGCCGTGGCAGTAGCGCTGCACTTCAAGCAGCGGTTGTTGGTTTGGCTAATGAGCTCGTGGAAGTTGTCGATCAACTCTGTCCAGAAGGGCTCGATCTCACTGTCGCCAACCTTGTAGGCGAAGCCTTCTCCGCAGGAGGTGCCCAGCAACGCCCGGCGCCCAAACTCGTTCATCCCTATGGCGAAGACGACATCGCGGGAGCAGACCTGTTGAGCCTTGCCAGGTTTCCCCTTGAGGTAGGTGGCATTTAGGCAGACGTAGTCGTAGCCAGATTCCTTCAGCTTCCGGCCCAGGAATATCTGCACCTGCTGGTCGATGCTATGATAGATACGGCTCACCTGGGTCTTGGAGATGCCGCTCAGGGAACCCAGCGCCGCCACCAGGGAATCGACCCTGTGCGTGGGGTCGCCACCGATGTATGCCTCCATGAACACTTCGTCCAGGGCTTGGTCTATCCTGCGTGCTAGTGCATCGAGGGCAGAATGCTGCTGTCCCGCATCTTGGGGATCTGCAGCGCGAGATCCCCCACCTGGGGGATGGGGGGCCTGTAACCACTGCGCTTGCTGAGTCTCTCTTCGCTTCGCTCATGGCCTTCGGCAAGCAGAATTGCGGCGAACTCCAGCTCGACCAGCTGCTGCAGGCCGCGTGACGCCAGTAAAGGGATTAGTTCACCGACACCGCTGGCATCCACTAGTGGCGTTAGGTCAACTGCGGCACGTAAGGTCTTGTGCATGGTGCACGGCGGCAACTAGGTAGGCGCCCGCCTCCGTAGTTGACACCGGGCAGGCATGGTTCGTCTGGTTGAGGTGGTTCTCAAACCAGGGGAACGGGCCTGCCCAACCCCTGCAACGCCGTCGTCTGAGCCGGGTGGGCATGCCGAAGGAATTACACCATTGCTGCGGTCGAGGGCTTGTATTCCCTTCGATAGTTGAGGGTTGGGGGCTTCCACCATTTGAGGTGTTATCCTTCGGCGCTCCCGTGATGTTCTCCCCTTTCCAGCCTTGCAAAGAGGCCTGTGGATCTGCGGTTCTCTACATGACAGGCCCACTTGACTCGATCTTGCTAGTTGACAAACTGTAAAATATATTATTGACCCAGCGCTAAGCGAGCAACTAATCAAGAGTGGGTTTGAGCAAGCAAGAAAATATAATGCTGCCCGATTTGCCGAGGTCCTATTCGAGTGCTATGGTAAGATTGCTGCATAATATATAGTGTAAGAATTGGAGCCGGCTTTCAGGGGCCCCAAAAAATTCGGAGCCCTGCGGGGAGTGGGTGCAACATACGTGAATAGTATCCTTGTTTACTGAGAATAGCCAAGCCGTCATCTCATCGGGCAATTTTTTGCTGAGTCCTCCATTCGATACGTAGATAAGGCCAGGCGAGAGTGGTCTATTGCCCTTGCCTTAGAAAATGTTTTGATCTTTGAAGACGTGATTAGGAGTGGATAGGTCAATGGCGGAATGCGTTCCATTAAGAAGGTCTTTCTTGTAAGGTCTCTCAGTGCAATGGGCGATAGAACTCCTAGCAAAGTTTGCATTGAGACAATGCTAGGCTCTCCCGCCTACGGTTGAGAATGCTAGGGTTCGAAGCGTTCATTAAAGGAAATGCGATCAATGAAGACCTCATCGCTGCCATTGTCTAATAAGCTATGCCTGCCATTATAAGGTATTGTTGCTCTCAGTTTTTGTCAAAAGCAAGGAGTATGAGCACAACCACCCAGCTTCCATTATGATGCCTTTGACGTGTAACGATCAGTTTATTGGAATGTAATTTGCTGGGTCATGAATTTCCCGAAACCTCTACGATCTGATGCGAGCTCATTCCTTTACCCAGGCCGCCCGGCACGAGATTATTGTTGGAGAAGATCCAGATATCGTTTTGCAGCTGCAGGATGTGTGGCTCAGGATTCCTGTTCGAACCACAGAAACCCGAACCCTCAAATCTGTTTTGGTTCGCTCCGTCACCGGTGGTGCCCTGAAGCGCTCTAGCGGGGGTGCGATGATCGAGGCGCTCAGGGGAATCAATTGCACAATCAGGCACGGTGAGCGGGTAGCGTTGATTGGGCACAACGGAGCGGGGAAATCTACTTTTCTGCGCCTCGTGTCTGGCATTTATTTTTCCAGTTCTGGATCGTTTAGAGCCGGTTGCTCTGTTTTCCCGATGATCCAGAAGAGTTTTATTACGGCACCTGATCTCAGCGGGATTCAGGCATCCAAGGCCCATTACCTTTTGCAACATGGCAACCTACGTGGCTTTGATGCCTTCTTGACGGATGTTGTAGATTTCTCTGGTTTAGGTGATTTTATTCATCTGCCTGTGAAGGGTTATAGCGAGGGCATGGCTTCAAGGCTGTTGTTCTCGCTACTTACCTCTGGTTCTCATGATTGCCTCGCCTTGGATGAAGGTTTTGGAGCTGGCGATGCCCGATTCTTTGAGCGAGCGCAGCAGCGCCTGAAGGAGTTTATTTCTTCCGCCGGCACCTTACTCTTGGCGAGCCATTCAGATGACCTTCTCCGCCAATTCTGCAACCGTGGCCTTGTATTTAGCGAGGGAGCGATTGTATTTGATGGCGACCTGGAACTTGCGTTGAGTTTTTATCATGAAAAGCATTATTGAGTCCCTTGACTATGGCTGGCGTTCTCGCCGAGCGTGGTTGTTTACCGCTACCGCACGTACACGAGCTCGATTTGCACGTACCGCCTTGGGCGGTTTCTGGCTTGGCCTGTCAAACCTGCTCTCTATTGCTGCGCTTAGTCTTGTATACGGAACGGTATTTAAGGTTCAGGACTTTACCAACTATGTTGTATTTCTTGGCACTGGTTTAGTCGTCTGGAATGCATTGGCCGGTGCTGTTGGCTCTGCTCCGGGGTTGCTTGAGGCCAATGAAAATAACCTAAAAAATACCAACCTACACCCAATATTCTACACCCTTGAGGAGTGGGCTTTCCAGTGTCAGACGTTTTTTCAGTCTTTTGTTATGGTTCTTCTGGGTCTTTCCTTTTTTAAGCATGATTTGTTCATGAATCTATTGATGTTCTCCTGGCTGCCATTGATTAATGTGTTGCTTTTCCTTTACTGGGTCCCGCTGGCAGTTTGCATCTTAGGCGCAAGATTTAGAGACCTCTATCAACTAGTGCCGATTGTGCTCCAACTGGGCTTTCTGTTGTCACCCATTCTCTATGAAAAGAAAACCCTTGGTCAGCTAGCCTGGACTGCAGATTTTAATCCCATTTATCGAATTCTCAGCCCGCTCCGGCAAGCGTTACAGCGGGGAGAGGTTAATCTGACCCAGTTTATTGTTGTTTTAGTTTTTAACCTTGTTGGTCTTTTGTTGGCTCTATGGTTGCTGGCTAGGGATCGAAAGAATTTGCCCTTTTTTGTATAAAATCTTCTAGGTATCTGTTGTGCTTTGACTTAATTGTTTTGATGTCTTGAGGTTTGAGCACACATAGCGCGCTAAGTAATCATGCAAGTGGGCTTTCTCGCTCGCCCTTGAGCATGTTGGGCCGGAATGTCTATGCTCACGTTTTGGTGCTGATCTTGACAGTTTTAGTATACGAAGTGGTTCACGCTTTCCGACCCATTGAAATCCAGTTTTAGAAAGGCAATTAGCATCTTAATCGATCCAGTTTTTGGTCGGATTGGTTGTGAGACAAAAGGCTTAGTCTTTGGGTCTTTTTATGTGTAGAAGATTGATAGGCTGGATCATTACGTTTCTGCTTTAAGAGGGTTTCTATCGCAAAGTAATCACTTATTGTGAATCCCGGCATCGTCTCAATAGCCTGTGATTTCCATGGAGTCGTTTCGTACGGCCTCCGGTGCCGCCTTAAGACTTGAGTTCCTTACCGTCCTCCGCAGCTCCTGCCGTCAATCAGCATTTGATTGCTTCTCAATTCCGTGCACCACCCCGTGAACCCCTAATACTTCAGCCAAGAGGGTTCCCGGAGGCCATC
>NZ_JBSYHW010000122.1:0-4209 GCF_056108345.1 Cyanobium sp. NIVA-CYA 375
TGGGCCAGCAGCTCGGCCACGGCGGTTTTGCCGACGCCGGGCTCACCGATCAGCACGTGCCGGTGACCTTCTGTTCTTCACCGCAGATGATGGCCTGATTGGCCGCGAACTGTGGGCCACCGATGGCACGTCGGCCGGCACGAGGCTCGTGGCCGACCTAGCTCCGGGCTCTAGAGGTTCTGTACCAACTGGGGTCACTACCCTTGGAGATAAGGTTTTCTTCTCCGCCGATAATGGTCTGATCGGCAGGGAGGCCTATGTTTCCGACGGCACCGCAGCTGGCACTTTTTTATTAGCCGATATTAGGCAAGGATCCAATGGATCTGGCCCCTCAGGCTGGAAAGCCGTGGGAGATCAGATGTTCTTCACGGCCGATGATGGCATCACCGGCCGTGAATTGTGGGTCAGCGATGGCACGCCCACTGGAACCAAGCTCGTGGCCGACATCCTCACCGGTGCGGGCAGCGCCGCACCGGTGCCCGTCGCCGCCCTTGGCAGTCGCCTGCTCTTCACTGCAGACAATGGGATCAGCGGTCGTGAATTCTGGACGTCGGACGGTACCGAAGCAGGCACCACCTTGCTGAAGGACATCCAGGCAGGCAGTGGAGGCTCTCGCCCCGTCGGCTTTGCCGTGATGGGTGACACGGTTTTCTTCACGGCCCACGATGGGATCACTGGCCGTGAACTCTGGAAGACAGACGGCACCGAGGCGGGCACCATCCTGGTGAAGGACATCAACATCGGGCCAAGCGGATCAAGCCCTAGCAACCTCTACGTAGCTGGCGATAAACTATTTTTCGGAGCCTTTGAACCCACTACGGGTCGCGAACTCTGGATGTCCGACGGCACCGAGGCAGGAACGGTGCTAGTGGATGACCTCCGGGAGGGTCCCCTCAGTTCAGGCCCCTCTAATTTTGGGGTGGCCGGCAACACGCTTCTCTTTGCTGCTGTCACTGACGATATCGGCCGTGAATTATGGGGACTCGATTTGTTATCCTTAAACCTCGGCGCTAGCTTGCTTTAGAGTCCTAAATGGCCTCTCCCATTGCCCTCATCGCCGGCATCACCGGCCAGGATGGGGCCTATCTGGCGCGTCACCTGCTCGCAGCCGGCTATCGGGTGGTGGGCACCAGTCGCGATGCCCAAACCTGTGATCTCGAGCGGCTCACCAGGCTCCACATCCGCCAGGACGTGGAGTTGCTGTCTCTAGCCCCGAACGATTTCCGCAGCGTGCTCAAGGTGCTTGCCTCCGTGCAGCCCGATGAGGTTTACAACCTTGCCGGCCAAACCAGCGTGGGCCTCT
Source organism: Cyanobium sp. NIVA-CYA 375 (assembly GCF_056108345.1). Lineage (NCBI taxonomy): Bacteria > Bacillati > Cyanobacteriota > Cyanophyceae > Synechococcales > Prochlorococcaceae > Cyanobium > Cyanobium sp. NIVA-CYA 375. Next base: position 1,304 of record NZ_JBSYHW010000122.1, read on the forward strand.
CCTTCGACCAGCCGGTTGAATGCATGGAATCGATCGCCGGCGGCACCCTCAACTTCCTCGAGGTGATCCGCTATCTCGCTGCACCCACCCGCTTCTTCAGCGCTGGCAGCTCCGAATGCTTCGGCAACACCCGCGGCGAACCGGCCGATGAAACCTCGCCGTTTCAGCCCCGCAGCCCCTACGCGGTGGCCAAAAGCACGGCCTTCTGGCAGGTGGCCAACTATCGCGAGGCCTACGGCATCTTCTGCTGCACCGGCATCCTTGCCAACCACGAATCGCCGCTGCGGCCCCTGCGCTTCGTCACCCAGAAGATCATCCAGGGGGTGCGCCGTATCCAGCGCGGCGAAGCCACCCAGCTGGTGCTCGGCAATCTCGAGGTGTCCCGCGATTGGGGTTGGGCGCCCGAATACGTGCAGGCCATGCACCGCATGCTCCAGGCCCCAACTGCCCAGGATTACCTGATCGCTTCAGGCCAATCCTCCTCCCTACGCCAGTTCGTAGACCTGGCCTTTGCCGCCGCCGGCCTCAACGCCGCCGACCACCTCGTGAGCGACACTGCCCTAATGCGCCCTAGCGATCTCTCCTATTCCGCCCTCAACCCCGCCCGCATCGCCGCCGAGCTGGGCTGGCGGGCCACCACCAGTCTCGAAACAATTGTGGAGAAGATGCACCGCGATGAACTCCTCTAGGCGCCGGCCATTCCCCCAGATGTCATGTGCGGCCTGATCGGGGAGTGGCGCTGGCAGGAGCCCGCCACCCCGCTGCCCCTTGCCCCGCTCGCCCAGCGGGGCCCCGATGGCCAGGGCAGCTGGCCCAGCCCCGATGGCCACTGCTGGCTCGGCCACACCCGCCTGGCAATCCAGGACCGCTCTGCCGCCGGCGCCCAGCCGATCCACAGCCACTGCGGCCGTTTCACGCTGGTGTTCAACGGCGAGCTCTACAACCACCTCAGCCTGCGGCCTGAGCTCGCCCCCGTCCCCTGGCGCGGCCACAGCGACAGCGAAACCCTCGTGGAAGCCCTTGCCCAGCAGGGCCTGGCGGTGCTGCCCCGGCTGCGCGGCATGTATGCCTTCGCCGCCTACGACAGCCACCTCCGCCAGCTCTGGCTCGGTCGCGATCCGCTCGGCATCAAGCCCCTCTACCTGGCCCGCCGCAACGGCACGCTCCGCTTCGCCTCCGAGCGCCGGGCCCTGGGCTGGCCCAGTCCCCTTCAACCCCAGGAGATCGCCGAGGTGCTCGCCTGGGGCCACCTCACCACTCCGGTGGCCCTCGATCCGGCCCGCCCCCTGGCGGGCGCCAGCCTGCCTCCCGGTGCCCTGCTGGAGATCCGCGCCGACCGGCCTCTGCTGCTTGCATCTCTCCCCCAGCCGGCGCCCCAGCCCGCCTCGTCGCCAACCCCGCCGCGCGCTGGCGCCACCGCTGCCAGTCAGCTGCGGGCCCTGCTCGAGCAGAGCGTGCAGGAGCATCTGCTGGCCGATGTGCCGGTGGCCTGCTTCCTCTCCTCCGGCCTGGATTCCGGCATCCTCGCGGCCCTCGCCTGCCGCGCCGCCCCTGGCAGTATCAGCACCTTCACGGTGGCCTTCCCCGGCATGGCCATCGATGAAGGCCATCTCGCTGCAGCGATGGCCCGCCATTGCGGCAGCGAGCACCACAGCCTCACCCTCAGCGCCAGCCAGGCGCTCCACTGGCTGGAAGAGGGGCTCCAGGCCCTCGATGTGCCAAGCGCCGATGGCCTTAACACCTACCTGATCAGCCGTGCCGTGGCGGATAAGGGCATCCGCGTGGCCCTCTCCGGCCTCGGTGCCGATGAGCTCTTCGGCGGCTACCCATCGCACCGGCTGGTTCCCTGGCTCACCCCGCTGCGCGGCCTGCCGCCGCCCCTGCGCCACAGCCTGCTGAGGGCCCTGCTTCCGCGCCTGGGCCGCAAACTCGCCGATGTGCAGCATTGGGAACCCTGGCAGCTGGCCCTGGCCCTGCGCCGTTGGGCCAGCAACCGCGAGTTGCAAGCCGCCGGGCTGCATCCCGTAGCCTGGCCCAGCCCGCCCTTGCCGCTGCCACGCCATCGTTGGGCCAGGATCAGCAGCGCCGAATTGTTTGGCTACACCGAACCCATGCTCCTGCGCGACAGTGATGTGCTCAGCATGGCCTGCGGCCTGGAGGTACGGGTGCCCTTTCTCGATCAGCGCATCCAGGAGTTGGTGTGGGCCCTTCCCGCTTCCCTGCTGCGGCCAGGCAAGGCCCTGCTGCGCGCCGCCTGCGCCGACCTTTTCCCCCCCGGCTACCTCGAGCGCCCCAAGCAGGGCTTCACGCTGCCGATGGCAGCCTGGATGCAGGGCCCCCTGCGGCCCCTCTGTCAGCAGCGCCTGGCCGCCCTCACCGCCAGCGGCTGGCTAGATCCAGGCTGGCTGCAGCAGCAGTGGCAGCGCTTTGAAGCCGGCAGACTCAACTGGCCCCGAGCCTGGTGGTGCTCGGTGAATTCGCCAGCCGACCGACGCAACCGAGATGATCCCTAATGCTGCCGATCCCGTGCTCGAACGGAACCTCGTCTACTGGTATGCGGCATTGGTAATTCTAGAGGGGCCCCTGCGCAAGTGGTTTCTGCCCGCGGCCCTCGGTCCCCTGATCGCCATCGCCCGCGATCCGATCGCCATCGTGCTGCTCTGGCAGGGCTATCGCCGCGGCCTGCTGGCGCCGCTCTGGCTGCGCGATTTCTGGCTGCTCACCGCCCTGGGAATGGGGGGCGGTGGCCTGCTGGCGATGCTCGGCTCCACCGTGCCCCTCGATGTGTGGGTCTACGGGCTCCGCACCAATCTGCTCCACCTCCCCCTCATCCTGATCATTCCCGCCCTGCTCACTCCCGGGGATCTGCAGCTGCTGCTCAAGCGATTGCTGCTGCTCGCCCTGCC
>NZ_JBSYHW010000123.1:0-4192 GCF_056108345.1 Cyanobium sp. NIVA-CYA 375
GTCAAGGTCAGAGGCAAGGACAACCTCAATCAGAACCAGATCGAGGGGATCCGTCATCTGAGATCGATCTTGGGCCCACGGCTTGATCTAAGGGTCTTCGAGTGGCTTGGCGCCTGAACACCTGCCCCACCCCGGCAGCGGGGCGTGATGGTGTCACGCGGCGCAAGGGCTGCGCAAGTCGGTGAGGCCGCTGCGCGGTCACCGACCCTTGCGCTCGCGTGATCTCTTGCCTCCTCGCCGCCGCCGGGATGGGTGGCTCAGATCACCCTGGCCCGGCGCTGCTCCCGCGGCTGCGGTGCCCATGTAATCCCAGGCCCAGGGTGCTGGGTTGGGGTGCTGAAAGCCGGTCGAGGGCCTCGCGCGGCTGCGCGGTGATTCACCAGGGTTAGAGCGATGGGAGAGCGTCAATAAGGGCCCACTTGCTATCAGAGAAGCCAGCTGTCACCCGATCAGCGGCAGGTGCCCAGATCCATTCCCCCAGAGTGGTTCTGCCTGCCTATAAGTGCAGTTGTACTGGTAGAATATGGGCTGCGCCAAAGGCCCCAAGCCCATCGCCTGCGGTAATCCAATCCCCTGATCTCGCCAGCGCTGCCGCTCTTTTATTTGCGGTGTGTTGCCCCGATCAGTTGTCACCTCTGGCAGCTGATTCATGGATCTTTATCTCTCATCTAGCCCTGAAATAGCCCCATCCCACTCGCTTGTGATCGCGGCCGGGGGTGGTCGTGATCTGGCCTGGCCCCATCAGCGCGTGGCCGCTGAGCTGCTCGCCCGCAGCGGCGGGCGCCTTGTTCACTTATTGCTCCACGGCGGTGCCCGTGGCGCTGATGCCGCCATTGGTCGGGCGGCCCAGCAGCTGGGCTGGTCTTCCGCGGTGATGCCAGCCCAGTGGGAGCGGCATGGCCGGGCCGCCGGGCCGATCCGCAATCGTGAGCTGCTCCAGCAGGCCATTGCCAAAGCCATGGCCCACACATCCCAGGGATCGCTCGCATCGGTGTTGGTGGTGGCCTTTCCCGGTGGCCCAGGCACCGCCTCGCTGGTGAGAGAAGCCCGCCGCATGGCGCCCCGCTCCCCGGTGCCGATCTCCGTGGCCGAGATCAGCCCATCGGCCGGGCTCTGGGCAGTTCCGGCTGGCGTCGGCTGCTCCTAATCCCCCAGCACCAAAGGCCTTTGGCGCCCCTGGCGCTTCGTTCCGTTCTTTCCATCCCCATCGCTTCTCACCGTCATGGCTGTTCTCACCCCCATCCCTGCTCCAGTCGCTGCCCCTGCCCCAGCGGCAGCCCCCTCGGCATCAGGCCCTGCCTGCTCCCTCCAGCGCTCTGGTTCCCTTTGGCAGCTGGGCAGCGAGGCCCAGGAGCTCACCACCGCCATCTCCCAGCTAGCCGAGCAGCTGGAAACGGATGATCCCGAGCAGCGCGCTCTGGCCCTCGCCGAGCTGGAGGCGGCCCTACTGGCAGAAGAAGGCAATAAGCAGGCCCTCGCCGCTAAGGCCGATGCCACCTGCTGGGTGATCGAGCATCTGCGCGGTCAGGCCGCCTACCGCCAGCAGCAGGCCAAGCGGCTCGCCGATCTGGCCCGTAGTGATGCCGGCCGGGCTGATGCGCTGGAGGAATCGCTGGTGTTTGTTCTCACCCAGCTGCAGCCCGCAGCCACCCGCTTCTCCTTCCCGGATCACGAGCTCACAAGCCGCAAGTCTCAGGCCGTGGTGATCGACGACGAGCAGGCCCTCGATGCCGAGTGGCTCACTTTCTCCACCAGCAGCAAGCCGGACAAAAACGCCATCAAGGAAGCCCTCAAGGCCGGCCGCCAGATCACCGGCGCTCAGCTGCTCAACCGCCGCTCCTGGCGCATCCACTGACCGGAGGGGGGCAGAGCCCCCCGCGACATGGCCCGCTGCAGTGGCGGGCCCTTTCTTGCTGATCCGATTTCGCTCCTTTCTTCTTCTCGCTCCATCGCTTCCCATCGCCATGACCGTCGCCGCCCCTTCCACCAATGGGTCCAGCACCAGCAGTCGTCCCGCAGCTCCTCGTCCGGCCCAGCGGCCGCTCTCCGCTCTGGAGGTGATCCGCTCCGCTGAGCGGTCCGATACGGAGAGCGCCGCAAGCCCACCATCAGCCGCAGCGCCGCAAGTCCTCCAGGCTCAGCCCCTTGGCTTCTCCCCCGAGCAGCTCGCCGCCCTGGCCGCTCCGCTGGATCGGGCCAAAGTCCGCCAGCGGGAGCAGGGCCGCAGCCGAGTGAGCTATTTGGAGGGTTGGCGTGCCATGCCGTACTGAGATACGGTCAGCAACAGCAGCACCACGGCCGTGCCCATCGCCCTTTCGTACCTCCGCGTCTCATCGCCAGAGCAGGCAGCTGCTGGCCGTACCGGCATTGATCGCCAGGCTGATGCCTTCCTGCCCTTCTGCCACAGGCATGGGCTCATCCCAAACCCTGATCCCCTTGTTGATCGGGGCTTGAGTGCTTACCACGGTCGGCATCGGAGCCGGGGGGCACTGGGCGCCTTTATCTATGCGGCCGAACAGGGCCAGATCGCCCCCGGTTCGGTGCTCGTGGTCGAGGATCTCGATAGGTTCAGCCGTGAGGCAGCCAGCCATTCAGAGCAGCTGTTACACCAGCTCTGGGATCTCGGCCTAGCCCTCGGGATTGTTCGCGATGACGTGGTTGTAGATCGCGCTAAATACGACACCGACATAGGTGTACGCCTTCAATTGCTGGTGAGGCGTGACGCGGCGCACGACTACAGCCGCAAGCTCTCCCAGCGCGTCAAGGCTGCCTCAGATCGCCGTGTCGAGCGCGGTCTGGCAGGTGAGGCGGTACTCCCCCACTGCCGGCCTCAGTGGCTCGACCATGACGAACAAACCCAGGCCTTCTCCCTCAACAGCCGCTGGCCGACTTACCGGCGGATCGTCGATCTCTGCCTGCAGGGCTTTGGGCAGGTCAAATCGGCGCAGACCCTCAACGATGAAGGACACCGCAACTCACGCGGCGGGCTCTGGGCGGCGGGTGCTGTCGGGCAGGTTCTCAGGGATCGCCGGCTGATCGGTGAGCGCCAATGGTGTGAGGTGCAGCTGCAGCCAAACGGTCGCCGCAAACGAGTTCCCACCAAGGTGCAGGGCGGGTTTTTCCCCCCGGCCATCACCGTGCAGGAGTTCGAGCGCTGTCAGCAGCTCATGCGGCAGCGTGATGGCTACCACTCACGGCAACCGACCAAATCCGACATGCGCCACAACCTGTTCCAAGGTGTGGCCCGTTGCCCCTGCGGCCAGCTCTACAGCCTCATGTCGCAAGCCAAGCCGTCAGGGCTCGTGCACCGTTATTTGACGTGCAAAGGCAAGCCCAAGCGCACTTGCAAGATGAGAAACCACCGTTACGACGAAACCCAGCTGCTAGAGCTGCTCATGCACCAGCGCTGGGGTGAGTTCTTCCACCAGCCGGCCGACAGCCAGCAGCGCCAGGTGGCTGAGCACCAGTTGCTCGCGCTTGAGCAGCAGCTGGGCCAGCAGCAGCAGCAGGCGGCAACAGCACAGCAGACCATGGCCAAGCTCCTTATCACCGGCCAGCTCGATGCAGCCACCGCCACCCTGCTGGGCCAGGCGGTGCAGGATGCTCAAGCCGCTGCTGCTGGCACCTCAGACCGGCTCGATGCAGCCCGGCTGCAGCACCAGCAGCTCATGGCCCGCCCTGATGGCCAGGCAATGGCGGCACAGATCGCCGCACGGGTGCAAGCGTTTATGGCCTCAGACCGTCTCAACCCTGCAGTGCGGCGCAGCTTCAACTCCTGGCTCACCACACTCGGCCTGGCGTTGGAGCTGCACCACCAGCAGGCGGGCCACCCTCCGCTGATGCTGGTCCGTCACGTCGATGGCAGCGACGCAGTGGAGCTGCACCAGGCCACAGCCCACGGCCAGGCGGTGCACGTCCGGGCACAGCCTGGGGCACTACACCAGCTCTGGCAGGACTTCGGCCGGGTTGAGGATGGCGCTCTTGTTCTGGACGGCGGCGATCCTGAGAAACTCCGCCGCCAGTGGCGTGAGTATGTTGCTGATCTTCAGCAGCAGGGGCTCATCCCCGGCGGTCAGCCTGCCAGCTGAGCCTCGGCCAGGCTCCTGAGCGCTTCCACCAGGTGGCGCTCCAGCACTAGGCCCACCTCCGTGCGCTGCTCCGGTGTCAGACCCCCGGCAGCCTTGGCCAGCTC
>NZ_JBSYHW010000124.1:0-4090 GCF_056108345.1 Cyanobium sp. NIVA-CYA 375
ATCGACGCATTAGTCATGTCCTCAAGCCCCCGGATGTACTGATCAGAGGGGTGACAACTTTCCTGAAACTGGGGGGTATGCAAATGTGATTGTGGAGGCGAAAAAATCACGAGAACCAATCTTCTAACTTCAGGCAAAACAAAATCCTGTGGCTGTATTCACACTGAGATGCTGGCCAAGAGAAATCAGAACCGGAGAATCGATATCATGGGAAATAGATATGGCCGTCTGCTGGTTGTCCAGCATTTAGGGATACGCGGTGGAGCACATGTTTGGAAGTGCGCTTGCGATTGTGGCAATGTTCAAAAGGCCACTACTGGTTCTCTGCTAGGAGGTCTGACTCTTTCTTGTGGATGCCTGAAAACAGAACGGCATAATGAACGCTTGGCAGCTAACTTCCTCAATTTAGAAGGCGAAACATTTGGACGCCTACTTGTTTTGGGACATCACGAGAAGAGGGATGGGAGCAATATCTGGCTATGTAAATGCGAATGCGGCAATCTTTCTCTAGCATCTACAGGTGCCCTTCGGAGTGGCCATCGCACGTCCTGTGGCTGCTTCTCGATGATACAGAATAGAGACTTAATCGGTGAAAAGTTTGGCCGCCTTTTGGTGACTGGAAAATGCGATCAGAAAAAACACCGTCAATCGCAATGGGAATGTTCTTGCGACTGTGGCAAGAAACTGTTCATTCCAACTGCTCAGCTCACAACAGGTAAAACACAATCATGCGGTTGCTTGAGAGATGAAATGACCTCGGCTCGCTTTCGAAAACACGGCCAAGCGGGAAGCAAAGAATATTCAGCGCAAATTTCAGCCAAACGCCGGGCAATGCAAAGGGAGCTAGGTGGGAGCTTCACCGTTGCTGAGATTCGGGAGCTATTTGTATTACAAGAGGGAAAGTGTGTTTATTGTGAGGCTGACCTCAGCATGGTCGGATTTCATCGTGACCACATGACACCACTTGTGAGAGGAGGAAGCAATGAAATCTCCAATATCCAGCTCTTATGTCCGAATTGTAATCGTCGCAAACACGACAAGACCCACGAGGAGTTTGTTATGTCTAGAAATATGCAGACTTAGCCCAACCTTCTGATCGCGACAGCCTAACAAGCCCCTCGAGTGGACAGGCCACCACCAGCTCTCTGCTTCGCCACCCCAAGTTTTTTGCCTGCCACTCAGGGGCAGCGTTGGGTGGAATGGAACCATGGAATTCTCCAGCTTGTGCCCGTGATTGGAAATCACCCCGCCCTCCCAGATCGAACTGATCTGTCGTTCCAGCTAAGATGCCCCTCTCAGAGGGCGTAGCATGCGCGGCTTCGTGCCCACACAACAGTCCACCGTTGATCAGATGGTGGAAATGCTCTTTAAGGACAACAGCCCGAAGGCAACGGACAGGATTCTCGATCCCGGTTGCGGTCCTGGTGCCTTTATAGAGGGAATCCTGAGGTGGTGCGAACGTCACAATGTCGAAGTTCCCCAAATCGTAGGCATTGAACTTGATACGCAAAGAGCCGAGAATGCAAGACAGAAGTTTTTAGGCATTCCTCAGGTTGAGATTATTACCGGTGACTTTTTGCTTGACGAATTTAAAGGAGTGTTCGACTTTATTGTTGGAAATCCTCCGTATGTTTCGATACTAGCTCTTACAGAGGAAGAAAAGCGGCGATTCCGCTCACGTTACAAGTGTGCGGTTGGTCGATTTGATTTATATATGCTTTTTTTTGAAAGAGCCATCTCGCTTGGCCGGAAAGGTGGAACGCTTGTTTTCGTCACACCAGAGAAGTACACCTATGTTCAGGCAGGGTCTGAGGTTCGCAAACTACTTGCATCACATGATGTAACCGATATCACCCTTCTTCAAGAGGATGTGTTTCCTGGGCGGACTACTTACCCCACTGTGTCTAGGCTAAGGATATCTATCGCAGGTGGGCATACGCAGATACAGGCTCGTAATGGTGTTAGTTTTCCTGCATTGTTACCAAAGAGTGGTGAGAGCTGGCGCCATCTCTTTTCAAATGATGAACTGCCCGAAGTAATCGGTTCGCTTCGGCTAGACGATATATGCCGCCGAATTAGTTGTGGCATCGCCACAGGGGCTGATGGTGTCTTCGTAAAAGACATAGAAGACCTACCTGAGAATCTTGAGCAACATGCTTGGCCGACCATCTCGGGCCGACAATTGAAGCCATCAATATCTAAAGTTAAGACATCATCAGTCATGCTAATTCCTTATTCGATAGAGTCACGGCTGAAATGTCTTGAGGAGATCGGCGAGCTAGGCAATTACCTCAAGCGGCCTGATATTAAATCGAAACTCGCTATGCGCTCTTGTACACAGCGGAAGCCATGGCATGCTTTTCATGATGCCCCGCAGATGAGTGACTTACTACGTCCAAAGATACTTTGCAAGGACATTTCCGATAACCCTTTGTTCTGGATAGACAAAGAAGGCTTAGTTGTGCCGAGACATTCGGTTTACTACATAGTCCCCAGGCATCCTAGTCAGATATATCATATAGCGGAGTATCTAAACTCAGATCCAGTCAAAGCTTGGATATTTGCCAATGCTCAGCGTGCTGCCAATGGCTTTTTGAGAATTCAGAGTTCAGTACTTAAGCGGCTTCCTATACCCGCAGATTTAGCTCGGCCTCTGTCAGCAGACAATGATAGGGATTCAAAGCCTCGCCAAGTTTTGCAGTTAATGAGGGCTGAGGTGCTAAAAGCAGCATGATTACTCCGGCAGATAGGGTTATTGAGCGAATTCTCCAAGACAGGTACCATGATCACAGATCTGCACGTCATTCAGATATTATCTGCAATCATTTCATCTTAGACTTGCTTCAGCAATGCCCTGCCCTTGCCGATGATATTGAAAACTCCAGAGTTCAGTATCGACTTAATGTAGAGGTTTCAGGGTTAACGCATAAAGTCGATCTCATGATCTATGAAGTAGATGACAGTGATAGCGTGCCGACTCTTGACCGTGCGCGATTGTGCATGGAAAACAAGTCAGTTATTACGGCTCACGGTAAGAACAGGAAAAACAGGCAAAGTGATTTATCTGATTTTGCTAATCTTCTACAAGCCAAGAAGCCTGAAGCAATTGTCTTGGGACATGTTCTTGTAGGTACCGGAATACAGTACGTCAATATCCCAGACGCTGTGAAGCGCAAGTGTCAGATTTTGGGGATAGATTTTGAGCGTGATGTGTTGCCACGTCTTTCTTCCGGCGATCCCAAGCTCTGGACTGAGTTTGGAGCAAAACCAAATTCGGAGGACGCCGCATTCAAGACAATAGAGATGATGAGGTCCCTTCCAGTTAAGGAGAAAGGCTTTACTCATGAACTGGGTTTTGATTATCTTCTCATCGAGCCTGTCTTTGTTGACAACATCAATCCTCCGCGAGTCGAGCGAGAAAATATTTTTGGTATCAACATTGACTCTCAGTATCCAGAGATGCTAAAGCGGACTTGTAGGGCATATACGTCTAGATGGCACACCTTGGTTGGGTAACTGCCATCCACCCAACAAACCCATGCACCCGACCGAAGGGAGGTTGCCTTCATATTGTCGAGTTTGTGCGGCGGGTGATGGGCAGCGTTAGGCTTGCACTCAGCCAAAGCCTAGCGTAGGCTTTACAGGATCCACACATTTTATCAAAGTTTTGTCAAAGTTTTCTCAAAGAATTACAATGGAGATTATGCTTAAATCTCTCTTGCTTGGCGGCGTGCTTCTCACTTCTGGCGTCGCAATTGCTTCGGATACAGCGCAATGGACTTATTCTGGTGAGAAAGGTCCCGAAAACTGGTCTAAGCTTTCGCCTGAATTCGGTGCTTGTGCAGGCAAGAATCAATCACCGATCAACTTAACTGGCTTCATCGAATCAGAGCTAAAGCCAATCGAGCTTTCGTATCAGGCAGGTGGCAACGAAATTTTGAACAATGGTCATACCGTGCAAGTAAACTACGCAGCTGGGAGCAGCATCACAGTCGATGATATCCAATTCGACCTTAAGGGCACCTCGAAAAATACGATCAGCCCTTGCGTTGAGGCGACAATAGCTTATAATTTGAATAGTTAATTGCAT
>NZ_JBSYHW010000125.1:0-3838 GCF_056108345.1 Cyanobium sp. NIVA-CYA 375
CACCCTCGCTGACTCGCATTGCAATGAGAGCTAGGTTCAGATGCGGAGAAACCAGATGAATCATCACCAGAATGACCTGATAGCCAGAGGCTTTAGCGTGAACCAAAAAGTCAATCTTGGAGGGCTGGGAAAAGACGGTTGCAAAACAGAAGTTGATGCCAGCCTGCAACAATTTCAATCGCTGCTGCTCAGCGAGCAGCGCTGCTATATAGCTGTGTGCCTCCGGCGCCTCGGAGCTGGCAACTCGTAGCAAAAAGCTTGAATGGATTATTTGCGCTATGCCAGCTCGCTCTAGCTGCAGGCCGGGCTAAGCGCAGCAGCTCCACGCCCTACTCTCCAGTTTTCCCCGCTTCTCGGGGTGTCAGGTGCGCGTTCTTTGCATCACAGCGATGTTCCAGCTCTCCACCACCATGTTGTCCCTCATTGATGCTTGGGAAGAAGCACAAGTTTCCGGTCAATGGCAGGAGCCACAGCCCGAGCCCGCCTATCCAGCAGCCTGGTGGTTGATCCAACTGGAAGAAGAGCCCCAAGAGCTCGAGCCTCACCTGCGCTGGTCCGTCTAGCCGGCCTGCCGGCGGCCTTGGAGGCCGCCGGCTAATCCATTGGCGTCAAACAAAAACCCCCAGGTATTACCTAGGGGTCAAAAGCAAAAGGCCTAAAGCAGCTCAGAAGCAGAAGGGCAGAAACTGAGTGCGGCAGGCGGCGTAGCCATCCACAACGGCGCCGAGGCCGATTTGATGAGCGATGCCAAAGCCGGTGAGGCCTTCCACCACGATGCCGGTGACGATGCCAACCATGGCGGCGCGGCCGTTAAACAATTCAACTTGCTTGAGCTGCTCCATGAGGGTCAGCTGTTCCGCACTGTTATTAAGCGCTGGGTCGTTAGAAGGAGTGTTGGTCATGGCTTTTAGTGGCGGAACAGTTGCTTGGAAGCAGAAGAAGCAAGAGCTAGAGGCTCAATCAGCAAGATCTGGCTGGTTGAGAGCACCAACAATCCAGGCACCGATAAGAACGATGGTGATTGCGGAAATCATCCAACCCTCTTGGCTAGATCAGTCGGACGGCTCAGGACGTAGATGGTCATTGCAGAGAGCACGGCAGTGATCAGAGCAACAACTGAAATTGCAACGGTGTAATCGGTTTCCATGACGCTCAACCCAAACCAATTTGGGAAAGGATGCCCTGACCTGTCAGGAGCTCGGTGCCAAGACCGATCACAAAGCCGAGCATGGCCATACGGCCGTTCCAAGTCTCAGCGAAAGCAACGAAACCAAAGCGGGTGGTGGAGTCAGCCATGTGTGTAACGGATTGTTACGGCCAATGTAACAGGGTGTGAACGGTTGTGGCAAGGGGGTGAGGGTTGTGCACCTGACCTGGCTTCCTTGAAGGGCCGCCGGACCTGCGTCCCCCGCCTCAGAAAGGGGACAAGCGGTTACGAACGAGCTGAATCCTGAGCTGCCAGGGGATCTGGAAGCCCCTGGGTGATCGCCAGGGCTCGTTTGTAGATGGCACTTGAGGTTGCCCCTGCCGCCTCCATGGCGATCCGCATGTTCTGCCAGTAATGCAGTGTTTTGGCTTGGGTCATTGGAGCTGCTGGGGCGTCAGGCGCAAACCGCGGCCCTGCCGCGGCGGCGGCCCAGCGGTTCGATCCATTCGTTGAGCACAAGCTTGTGCTGGACAAGACGACTCGGCAGGCGGCAGCCGAGGTTGATCTGTCCCTCATCTACTAAGCGCCCCAGCCGTAGCGCCAGGGCTTCCTCGTGCCGGGCAAAGGCGCCTTGATGGGAGGCAACCCAGGAGATCTCATGCTCCGTGATCACACCACTAGAGATGGACTCCAGAAAGACTTCCCCGACTGTCATGAGAGCCATGTAACGACTTCGTTACATGCTGTCGCGCCCGGCTTCGCTGTGTGGCTCGAGCGGGCTCGGGGGACTGGCTGGGGCAGGCGACTGGCTAGAGCACGCCAGTCATTGCAGAAGCGTTTGGGCTTAGTAATTGGAGGCTTGATCGACCTCTTGCGGCTCCGCTGTGTTGTGGTGCTCCATCGAGGCGTTTTGCAGGTCAGATCTGGTGAGCCGATAGCCCAGCTGGCGGGCGGTGCGCAGGAGCTCCTGGCGACTACGGCACTGGCTGAGGGTCTGCTGGCGCGCCGGGCTGCTTTCTGCATCAGCCACCAACCGCTCCAGATCAGACCAGCTCATCTACTCAAAACAGAGATGAGCTCAAGCTCGCGTGAACTGGTGCCTGCTGCCAGGTTCCCTGAGGCACATTGCAGCGCATTAGTGCCTTGGCGGAGCGTTGCGATCGCAGGAGCGATCTGCTGAGAGCACAACAATCCAGTAGCTAGCAATCAGGTCGCGGACTTAAGGGCTTGCAGTTCGGGCCCTTGAGGTTGGTGCCGAGCCTCCAGCGCCAGAACTTGCTCAAACCACACAAGCAAGCTCTGGCGGGATCGTTCTTTCTTGCTGCTGCACTGGCAGCAATAACTGCATGCTTGACCTGCAGTGCTCAAGCACCAGGCGGGCCACGTTCAAGCCTGTAGCTGTCTCAAAGCCCTGAAAGCCTGGGGCGCTATTGACCTCGCAGATGCTGTAACCATCGCCATCAAACAGCAGGTCGACACCAGCTATGTCGAGGTTCAATGCGGCGGCTGAATCGCGCGCCAGTCGCTCCAGCTCTGGGTTAAGGGGAAATGCCTGTCCATCTCCACCCCTACTGATGTTTGCCTTGAAACTGCCATCGGTGCTGCTGCGCAACATGGCGCCAATGACCTGGCCGCCAATTACCCAGACCCGCAGGTCCTTTCCGGGTCTTGTGCCGATGTACTGCTGCAAGATCAGGCTCTGGGAGCGATCCAGCCCCGAGACCAGCTCCATCAGGTCACGGAAGCTGGCTGGGTCACGGCTGAGCACAACACCGTCGCCATAAGAGCCAACCAGCAGCTTGATGACACAGGGAAAGCCAATCTGTTGGGCGACTAGATGGGGATCGACTGGAAAGCGCACCAGCATGGTCCGTGGAATTGGCAAATTGCTCTGGGCAAGGATCTGGTGGGCATAGAGCTTGTCCTTGACCGCCTCGATGGCGCTGCTGGGATTAACCACAGCCACGCCTAGGTGCTCCAGCTGCCGCAGGATCGCCAATGAGAAGTAATCCGTGCCACTACCAGTACGGGGCAGTAAGACATCGGGGAGATGAACCTCGGCGCCGCAGCGCCGAATGGATCGCCGGCCACCGCGGCTAACGATTAGATCGATTTCTTCTGGTGCGACGGCCTCAATGCGGATGTCAAGAGCGCGCGCCTCCTCCCGTAACCGCATCAGCTCGTAGGGCTCGACCATTCCGGTCGGTCGCTTTTGAAGCACCCAGAGATCCATGCCAGCCCCATCCACAAACTCACTTTTCTCGAGGTGTGGCCGTGGTTCCAAGCCTGTGCAGCACAGGCACACGCTGCAGGCGCAACAGGCAGAAGAGCAGTAGCTCTGCTAGAGCTGAACTTCCCTTAAACCAATCCGGGCGTGGTGGTGCATGCGGTGCATCACCTGAATAAGAGGCGCTTGAGAAAGATCTGAGCTGGGGTAGTCAGGGAAGCAAGCCGACTCAAACAACCGAATTTCGGGTGTTTGATCGCTCCGACCTTCCACCCGCTCGCTCCCGCTCTGGGATTCCAGCTCTTCGCTGAACAGGCTGCACATCCGGCCTTGCTCCACCCACTCGCGCCTGCTCAGGGATTCCGCTGCAGCCCAAACAGGCCCAGGTCCAAAACTCTTGGGTTGCCCACCAGTGGCTTGCTCCGGGCTTCCTCAGTCTGAGGCATTCCTACGTCATGCCTCCG
>NZ_JBSYHW010000126.1:0-3761 GCF_056108345.1 Cyanobium sp. NIVA-CYA 375
TACGACCCCACAGCCGCAGAAGAAGCCGATGCCCTGGTGATCTGCACCGAATGGAAGCGGTTTATGGCTCCCAATTTCGATCAGTTGGCAGGCGACCTGCGCCACAAGCTGATCTTTGATGGGCGGAATCTGTACGACCCCGAGCGCTTGGCGGAGCTGGGGTGGACGTATTACGCGATTGGGCGGGGGGCTTCTGTTAGTCCGGTGGCGTGAGGGGTTGGTGCCAGCGGGTGGGCCTTGATCCGGGGAGCTGGTGCCCGCCGCAGGCTCTTGGCCGGAAAACCCGTGAAAGCACGGAGGCCCCGCGCGGCAGTACAGGTGCACTGTGGCGTGATTGGGATGCGGAGGGCTCGCTACGGTGATGACAGATGTTCAAAGTCTTTCGGGGCAACCTGATTCAGCACCGCCCCCTCTGCTGCTGGATCGCCAGGGCTGGTCAACCCTTGTTGCTGGCGCCCTGCTGCTCCTGATTTCGTTCACAACGAACTACGGCAATGACAACCTCCCCCGCTTCCGCACCCTCCCGGCCTCTGAGCAGGTCGGACTATGTCTCCACCTTGCCGCCTTGGCGGCGCTTGCTGGCGATGGTCAACTGGCGACCCGTCTACGACATCGAGCAGGAAACCGAGAAGCTGAGGATCGAATCGCTCGAAAGCGAGAAGCGCTTGAAGCTGCTGAAGAAAGAGAACGAACGGCTCGCCGAGCTCGAATCCAGAATGGATGCCTTGTTGCTCAATGTCGATTCCTCCTCGCAGACACCTCCCGCAACCGGCTCCAACTGAGTGAAGCCATGGCGGTGCTGCTGGAGGGGATCAAACCGCCAAAGGCCTGAACCGGGCTGCAGTTCGTGAGACCCTGGCCAGCACAGAAAGCCCTTGGCGACAACGGCCCAAGCTCACCCCCCAGGCGCCAGCACCTTCTGGCTGCGAGCGGAGTCCCGCCCAATGCCTCTCGCTTCCCGCCCATCCAGGTGACGCTGATTGACTGCAACGCCCGCCGGATCACCGCCTGAAACGATTCCGAGCCTTCTTCGCCTCCTGGCCGGCTGATCCTGCCCAGAAGCTCCAGACTGGAGGCATCTCGCTCAACGCCGATGAGCACCGCCACCGCCCAACGACTCACGGCGATCCTTCACCGAGAGGAAGAGGTGTATGTGGCCGAGTGCCCGGAGGTGGGCACCGTGAGTCAAGGCGACACCGTGGAAGAAGCCCTGGCCAACTTGCGGGAGGCCACCGAACTGTTTCTGGAGGAGTGTCCGCAGCCGGCGTTGGCGCCAAGGCTGCTCACCACCTTTGAGGTGAGCGTTGCCTAAGCTCCCGCGCCTTCCCGCTGCTGCTGTGGTGGCAGCCCTGAAGCGGCTGGGCTTCGAGGAGGTGCGTCAAAAAGGTAGTCACCTGGTGCTTCGCAAAACAACGACCAAGGCCGATGGCAGTACAGCTGCAGTGATCTGTGTGGTTCCCCTGCACCGGCGGGACCTGGCCGTCGGCACCCTCGCCAGCGTTCTGCGCCAAGCCGGACTGGACAGTGACACGTTCATCCAGGCCCTTTGATGCAACCCCCCGCACCATGAAAACCGCACCTTCCCGGAACCCAACACCCTCACCATCGAGCTGGCCGATCGGGTGAGCAGCAGCTCTGAGGCAGTGAGCGACAACCTGATCGTCGATTTCGATGAGCGAGGCAAGCCGGTCGGCACGACCCTGACCCTGCTGCCGATCACCCCTGTGCTGCAGCCGGCCTGACGGGAGAAAGGGGATCGATCCATCAGCTGGCAGCCTGCGCCCAGAGCCACACGATCGTGGTGGAGAAAAGCACCCTGCCGGTGCCCACCGCCGGGGTGATCACCTCTATCTTCAGCGCCGCAGAAGGCAATACACCCTCCGGCCGCAGGAGCTTTGCGGTGCTCTCCAACCCCAAGTTCCTGGCGGAAGGCACCGCCATCAGCGATCTCGAAACCCCCGATCGGGTGCTAATCGGCGGTGAGGATCCAGTTGCGATAGAAGCACTGGTGGCGATCCATAGCCAGTGGGTGCCAGCCGAGCGCATCCTGCGCACCAACCTCTGGAGCAGTGAGCTTTCCAAGCTCACCCCCAACGCCTTCCTGGCCCAGCGCATCAGCTCGATCAACAGCATCGCCGCCCTCTGCGCAGCCACCGGTGCCGACGTGCAGGAGGTGGCCCGCGCCATCGGCCCCGGCTTTGGCGGCAGCTGCTTCCAGAAAAACATCCTCAACCTGGTGTACCTTTGTGGCCACTACGGCCTGCACGAGGTAGCCGCCGAAGGGCAGCTGGTGGTGGCGCTCAACACCTGGCAGCAGCAGCGCATCGCACGGCTGGTGGTTAACCGCCTCTTTGGCACCGTGACGGGCAAACGCATCGCCGTGCTGGGTTTCGCGTTCAAAGCCGACACCAACGACACCCCGCGTAGCCGCAGGCTTGTCCGCAGGAGTAACCCCGGCCATCCGCATCTGCCGCGACCTGCTGGAAGAAGGCGCTCAGCTGGCGATCTTTGATCCCAAGGTGAGCGCCGAGCAGATCGCCGCGGATCTGGGGGTGGAGGCCCTTGTGGGTTCAGAGGGCGAGGGGGTGTGGCAGCCGGCCGCGGATCCTTGTGCCGCCGTTTGTGGTGCGGATGCTGTGTTGCTGCTCACCGAGTGGCAGCAGTTCCGGCTGCTGGATTGGCCAGCCCTGGCGGCGGTGATGCGTCAGCCCGCTTGGTTGTTTGACGCCAGGGCGGTGGCGGATGCGGCGGCTGCGCGCGCGGCGGGGCTGCGGGTGTGGGTTGTGGGGGAGGGGTAAAGCCGAGGGGGGGGGGCTGGTGCCCGCCAGGAGGGGGCGGGGGCGCAAGAGCATGCCCACCGCAGGCGCTTGGCCGGAAAACCCGTGAAAACACGGAGGACCTGCGCGGCAGTACAGGTGTACTGTGGGTTGATCGGGAAGGCGAGGGCTCGCTACGGTGATGACAGATGTTCAAAGCCTTTCGGGGCGACCCGATTCAGCACCGCCCCCTCGGCTGCTGGATCGCCAGGGCTGGTCAACCCTTGTTGCTGGTGCCCTGCTCCTCCTGATTTCGTTCACTACGAACTACGGCAATGACAACCTCCTCAAATTCGGCGACATCGCGACCCTTGACAAGGTCGGAATGGGTCTCCACTTTGCCGCCCTGGCGGCGCTTGCTGGCGATGGTCAACTGGCGACCCGTTTACGACATCGAGCAAGAAACAGAGAGGCTGAGGATCGAATCGCTCGCCAGCGAGAAGCGCTTGAGGCTGCTGAAGAAAGAGAACGAACGGCTCGCCGAGCTCGAATCCAGAATGGATGCCTTGTTGCTCAATGTCGATTCCTCCTCGCAGACACCTCCCGCAACCGGCTCCAACTGAGTGAAGCCCTGGCGGTTTTGTTGGAGGAGCTCCGGCCGCCAACGGGCTGAACCGGGCTGCAGTTCGTGAGGCCCTCACCAGCTCAGGAAGCCACTTGCGACAACGCCCCAACCCCCTTGGCAGGCAACGGCGCTTGGTTGCACCGAGCCCCCGGTTTCAGGAAGTTGTCACCCCTCTGATCAGTACATCCGGGGGAGCTTGCTGGCGTAAACGAAGTCTTGTCTGTAGGAGTTGGTCAACTGGCGACCCGTTACGACATCGAGCAGCGAACGAGGCAGCTCGAGAAAGAGAACAAGCTTCTGCAAGACGGTGACTTTCAGGAAAGTTGTCACTCCTTGGCTGCCATTCAGGCGGCCTTGATTAAGGGTAGCGCCATGAGCGG
>NZ_JBSYHW010000127.1:0-3751 GCF_056108345.1 Cyanobium sp. NIVA-CYA 375
ATCGACGCATTAGTCATGTCCTCAAGCCCCCGGATGTACTGATCAGAGGGGTGACAACTTTCCTGAAACTGGGGGGGTCCAATTAGCCACAACGAATCAAGCGCAAAGAATGGCAAAGATATAAGGTTATTTGTTGACAAGATGACAAAGCTGCGTGATGAGGCTCAGATCTCGTCGAGTGATATCGAGATTGGACATGCTGACACCAATGCCTGGATCATCATTTCTGGGAATGAGCTTAGAGAAGAGGTCAAGACATTTGTTGATAATGTTCAGAGAGAAGTTCCATTCAGAATCACATTAGGGAGGTATAGTCGCCATGGTATCTGAACAAGAACTTCTCGACACTCTGTCGCGCCATCGTAAGGAAGGTCAACCATCTTTGCCAAGGCCTCTCCCATTAAGCACAATTATTTATCTGTTACAGCAAAATCAAAAGCCAGGTTCTAAGTCACCAACATCAAACGATCTATGGAAGCCGCTGAAGAGTTTGCTCACTCGGGGAGAGGTTTTCAGTCAAGGAAGTCGCTTTTGTGTGGCACGACCACTAATCATGTCGGATTGCGAGCCGTATGAAGAAATTCGCTTCATTGGTGATCGAGCCTATCTGCCATTAGTTCATGAGGTGCTCGCCACTGGACAAGACAGTTCAGAGACATTGCTACATACAGATCTGACACTGAATGAGGCTCGTATGCAACTGGAGGGCATCGGGATTCCCTGGCTCACATGGAATGACCTACTCAATCAGCTCCCAGATCCTGCTATGCCAAGCCCACATGAGTTGAGAGATAAGCAGCTAACCTATAACCCTCTAGAAAGCGTAAGCCATTTCAGCAACTATCAACCCCGGCAAGGAGCCGACCAATCCAGTCGGTTTGTTTCGCTGGTGCGCGGACAGCGCATAAGCACACCACTAATCCTTTTGCCTGATGGAACATGGATCTGGCATGCCAATCGACAATATTCAGAGATCAGCAGTGATTCAGCATACCTTGCTATGTTTTATCTAGACGACCAGTCCTCTGCACCATTGCCGATCGGATGGTCTTCCAGTAGTACCCAGTTAGACCTGAGTCAAGCCTTAATTCCATCATGTTATAAGCGTCTTATAGAGATGTGCACCCAAGCAAATATGTATTATACGACAATCGACTCAGATTTGGCCAGTCTCTATCAAGTGAGGCCGCGGGCTAGGTCAGTTATTGCAGCTGCACTGAACAGGCTGAAGATTCTTGTCTAATGCAATCTCTAGGGCACCAAAGTCAGCCTTCATCCCCCTCCAAAGCAATGACTGTTAAAGGATTAAGTGCCATTGATGCCACAAGGGAGCCTCGTGAAAGTCTCATTCGGTATTTACTCACGGCATACCCGTTGAGCGACCCTCACCTTCGTCATGGCTTTCAGAAGCTATTGGAAGAACCAGGCGCGATAGCCCAAGATCCTTATGTAGAGGGGATGCAGCCCTATAAGCCAGCTGCCTCGTTAAGGCAGCTTGTCGGCTCAAAGATATTGCATCCGGACATCCTTCGCATGTTCGATCCTGATCGACCTCTGTACAGCCACCAAGAGGCTGCTATTCAGGCTGCAGTTGGTGGAAAGAATATTGTTGTAGCAACTGGAACTGGTTCGGGTAAAACAGAGTGTTTTGCCATTCCAATGCTCGATTCTCTGCTGAAGAATCAATGTCCAGGCGCTGGCGTTCAAGCCTTGATTCTCTACCCAATGAATGCATTAGTAAATGATCAAGTAAAGCGCCTACGTATCCTTCTTTCCAGGCAGGATAGAAGTGGTAATAAGTTACGGCTTGGATTTTATACTAGTAGAACGCAGACAAAACCCGAGGACGCAAAAAAAAATCTGCGAGATGAATTATTGGCAACCGATCGCCCCGAGCTACTGGCTCTATTTGACGATACAGATCGAGTCAAGTTGCGATCACGGCCTCAACATGAGTTAGTTGATGCTGCTCTTAGTCGAATCCTCGACATTCAGGCTCTATCACGACAAGAAATTTGGGAAAGCCCACCACAAATACTAGTAACAAACTATTCGATGTTGGAGCATATGCTGGTCCGTCCTACGGAGCGGACTGCAATCTTCGAGAGATCAACTTCGTTTCGTCTTTTGATTCTTGATGAAGCCCATACCTATAACGGGTCAACCGGAGCAGAGGTAGCGATGTTGCTTAGACGCTTTAAGTCTGCGATTGGAATTACAGAGAAGGGGAAAATTCAAGGCATTGCCACCAGTGCATCACTCGGTGATCTTTCCTCGTCATCATCACGTGAGAGCATTCTTAGGTTCGCAAATCAGCTTTTTGGTGAAGAATTCTCCACTGTGATTGGAGGCGAAAGAATCACAGCTGATGAAAGGCTTGGCAATAAATATACCATGCTTGCTGGCATATCTCCAAGCCAATACTACGAGTATATTGAAGCGTTGGATCTGCCTAGCAGTTCAGCCACAGTTGATGAATGGTACAGTGTAATATCCGCGTTGATCCCAAAATCGATTCTTGATACAGCTCGACGCCAATCGGGTGGAAATTGCAATCAGTTTCTCTGGCATGCCTTGAAAGGCAATCAATTAATACACAATCTCATTAGTGCTTTGCAAAGTGGCCCTCTGCCATGGCGAAAGCTGGCTACATCACGCAGCATTTGGAAAATTCCAACAAATTTGGAGGGAGAAATTCCAAAAGAGGAGCAGGATAGGCTTGAAGCAGCATTATCCAATCTGATTCAACTAGGGACCATGGCTCGTCTTTCGGACGATGAACTGCCACTAGTACCTGTAAGGCTTCACCTCCTGTTTCGCACAATGGAGGGCCTTTTTGCCTGTATCAACCCTGAATGCAGTGATAGGCCCCAAGCAACCGGCTGTACGACACCATTCCACTATGGACGTATGTATTTATCAAGCAAGCCTAAGTGTGAATCATGTTCAGCGCCTGTAATTGAACTCGCATCCTGCAGAAAATGTGGAACTGATTACGGTCTCATCTTCACACCTGGTCAGGAAGTCCAGTCTGTCCCACGATTTGATGAAGATCCCGAGACAAATCAATCAGTCAAAGTTCTAAGTACAGTAAAAATTGAAATAATCTCAAACGATGAAGAAAGTGGTGACGAGGATGAGCCTTCGGATGATACTAGCCCTCAATCATTATCTCTTAATGGTGGCTACTCACTTAAGTCAGCGAGTATCTCGAAGAAGGCTAATAGTTGGCATTACAGCCTTGGAACCAGCATCTTAGAGCAATCTAATGTTTGGCCAATAAACCAGTTAGTACGAGTAAAGGATAATGAGAGTGATGGCTCACAAGTACGTTGCTGTCCTGCTTGTGGAGCCAAGCGCCGTAATGCGTCACCCTTAAGTCGCTTTATCTCCTTTACTGACGCTCCACTAGAGGTTCTACTCGATAGTCTCTTTGAACTCCTTCCAGAGAGCTTAGCCGCCAATCAAGCTAGTGGTAGTAGGCGTAAGATTCTCACGTTCTCAGATAGCAGGCAAGATGCAGCATTCTTTGCATCCGATTTTCAACGCACTCATACTGAGCTTCTATATAGACAAATCGTTTGGAAGGCATTCCGCCAGGTGGCTGACATTAATATTGCAAGCGTGCTATCCATAGAAAATAAAATCACCGAATCTTTTCTAGCCCTCTCGATCCCCCCAGTTTCAGGAAAGTTGTCACCCCTCTGATCAGTACATCCGGGGGCTTGAGGACATGACTAATGCGTCGATA
>NZ_JBSYHW010000128.1:0-3740 GCF_056108345.1 Cyanobium sp. NIVA-CYA 375
CGCCAATAAACGGGTGTATTACGCGCTTAAAACTTGGGTTTTGGTTAAGAATAGAGTGCATTGCAGAGAGATTTTCGCATTCATCATTTGCGTCATCAAAGATGAAGCCTTCTCCGTAGTTGTAGAAGCCCATAAAGGCTTTGCTTGAATTGCTTGCCAGCCTGTGGGGGTCAGAGCTAAACGTCCCTTTAAGCAAGTAAGCGCTGATTGCTGCACAAGAGGCTCCATCCAGTTTTTTTATGAGCCTCGACTTTCCCTTGCTGATGCAAACTATGCTCGTTGTAACGGCAGCTATTCCACGCCAGGGCAGTCTCCGAATTGCGAAATAAATCTCTCCGTCTTCGGAGGCTGTTATGTGAGAAAGGCCTATCCTGCGGGTATCTCCCTGGCTGATGGTGTTTGTCGCAAGCAGGGATATAGTTCCACTTTTCCGGGTCAAGGCAAATGTTAACCTGAAAAATAAAGCGCAAATATCTCCCTGGCCCGTCTTTGCCGCAAACAGTGTTTGAAGCCATTCAACATAGCGGTCTGAGAAGTTGCCGGACAAGTCCTTTCCGGCCACAAATGGCGGGTTCCCGATAAACACATCGAACCCAGGCCGCTCCCTTCCGAACACATCAGGGAATGCCATCTTCCAGTGCAGCGGCTGGATCCCCTTCTCGCCCCCACGCAGTCGCTCCAGAGGTTCGGCTAAATATATTTCTAGCTCCGCCGCTGAGCTGTGCTGGAGCGTGGCCGCCAGATACAGCTGCTTCAGCTCCTCGCGATCCTTCGGCTTCTTGCCGTTGAAGAACGCTGCCACTAGCAGATCCCCCACCGTGCGCAGGTAGGCGGTGCTGGCGTTCAGCTCATCTAGGGCTTGGCGCTTCTGGGCGTCGTCGGCATCACTGCGGCTGTCGGCATGGAACAGCGCAAAGCTCTTGGCCTCCTGTTGCCGCACCTGATCCAGGTATTCGATCTGAAGTTCGCGCTGCAGGCTGGCGCCCTTCAACGCTCCTTCGATGTCGCTGCGCTCCATGCCCACCAGCGAATCGCCGCACTTCAGGGCGTGATCCACAAACGTGAACGGCGCGCCCTTGCTGAGGCTCACCAGCCAGAGGCTGAGGCGGGCCAGGTTCACCGCGAAGGGGTTTTTGTCCACCCCATAGAGGCAGCTCTGGGCAATCAGTCGGCGGGCGTAGATCAAGGGTTCTTCGCCATGGGCGTGGCCGCCAGGCTTCAAGGCCTCCGGCAGACCCTCGCGGGACCAGGCCTGCTCCAGCAATTCGGCCAGGAAGCGGCAGCTCTCCACCAGGAAAGCGCCAGAGCCCATGGCCGGATCGCAGATCTTCAGATCGAGTATCTGGGCCGCCGTGGGGCGGTGGTGGCAGCGCTCCAGCCAGGGGCGCAGCGCCTCCTCCACGATCGGCCTTGTGAGTGATCGGGGCGTGTAGTGGCTACCGCTGCGGCGCCGTTCCTCGGTGGGTTGGAACACCAGGCCGCCGGCCGCCTGGGGGCCATCGAACAGATCGCGGTTGATGCGCGGAACGAGGGCTTCCAGTAGCTCGGCTTCGCTGCTGGCGTCCTTCAATGCCGTTGCAGATTTAGGCGGCAGAGTTGTGCCGGCCTCCTCTTCAAGCCAGGCCTTGCGTTTGCCGCCGGGCATAGCCAGCAGGGCATCTAGATCCACCGCTGTGGTGAGCTGCTTCTTCGCCCCCTGGGGCTTGCTCTTCAGGCCGATGCAGCGGCCAGGGATGCGGCGCACTGCGTAGCCCATGATCCCTTCGTACACCGAGCCGATCTGCTCCACATCGAGGGCGCGGTAGCTGATGCGCGCGCCATTCACGATCAGCAGGTTGCGCAGCACCGCCAGCACCACGCCGTCGCTGATCCAGGGGCTCTCCAGCCAGGGGTACACAGCCGGATCAAACAGCTGGCCGTGGCGTGCCGGCAGGTAGTCGGCCGTGGGGCCGCCGCCGTCGAACACCAGCCGGCACAGGCTCATCAGCCCGGCCCAGGCGCCGTAGCGCTGCTCCATGGTGTCGGGGTATTCGCTCTCGTCCTGCTGCAACTGCTCGTAGATGCCGCTGAGCTTGTAGTTCTGCTCGTACACCGCATCGCTGGGCATCAGCGCTTCGTCTTCGGCGTAGAGCAGGAACACCAGCCGCATCAGCATGGTGATCAAGCCGCCATAGAGCTGCTGGGCATCCCGCTCGGGCAAATC
This sequence comes from Cyanobium sp. NIVA-CYA 375, assembly GCF_056108345.1. NCBI lineage: Bacteria > Bacillati > Cyanobacteriota > Cyanophyceae > Synechococcales > Prochlorococcaceae > Cyanobium > Cyanobium sp. NIVA-CYA 375. The sequence continues at coordinate 2,204 of NZ_JBSYHW010000128.1, forward strand.
GCCCAGCAGTTCAATGTCTTGCCGCTGGCTCAGCTCATCGGCCTGCTGGAAGCCCCGCAGCAGATCCCACAGCGCCGCCAGCACCTGATCGGCCAGGGCATTGCTCACCACCGCCTGGAAGCTGCGGCTTTTTTTGAGCACATCAATCAATCGGTAGCCATCGGGATCGAGGAACACATGGCTCTGCCCCAGCAGTAGATCCAGCCCCGAGAACATCAGCCGGCCGCTCACCTCCGCCAGATCCGCCAGCGGGAAGGTGAGATAGCCGGAGCTTTCCCCCTTGGGTGCCACCACCAGCCGCAGCTGGGCACCGTTAAACAGCAGGCCCGCTTCCACCCCCGTTTCGCGCAGCAGCCGCTCAAAGCGTTCCTGCGGTGAAGCCCTCCAGAGGTGCTCACCAGCGGTGAGCTTTTGATCTAGGGGCGTGAGCAGTGGCAATTCCTGTACCAGCAGCTGCGCGCCTTCGCCGCTGGCGACTGGAACCACTGCCGTCGGTTGCAGCGTCTCCCCCAGTTCAGGCAGCTCTCTGGTGTAGCCCTCAATCAGCTTCTGGTCGCTCTGCACCTGATCGGTGCCCCAGCCCAATTGCTCCACCAGCAAGGTCTTGATGCCGGTAAAACCCAGTTCTCGCTCATCCGCATCGTCGTCGTCTCCGCCCAGGGGTTCGAGGCCATCTCGGTAGCGCTGCTGCCGCTCGATCAGTTCACTGCCACTGCGGGCCACCACCCAACCGGCGTCCTGCATTGCTGCAGGAGCCACCACCAAGCCCACGGGCTGCAGATAGCCCAGCCACTGCTGGTGGGCCAGGAGTTCGGGGTCAGTGGTGGAGGGGCGGCGGGGCATGGAGGCAAGAAATGGGTGCTAACGCTGAATGGCGAGTTGGCTTATTTACTAGCCCTAAGGCTTGCCTGGACTGGGAAGTGTCGCCAGCAGGGGTGATGGATAAGCAGATTCACCTGGCTTATTCCTTCTGCTCGAATTGGCCTATTACCCACGCCCACCGCGGGTTCTGCAGCTGCCAGCTGCGGATCCGCTGACCGGACTGGGCTGGCTCCAGAAGGCCCTGCTCCCGCCACTCGTGCAGCCAGGCCTGGGCCGTTGTGGGCGGAGATGGCGATGACCACCTCCAAGCTCGTCTGATGCCACGCTGGCGCCCATTCGCCAAAACAACTCCAATCCGAACTGTTCAAGCACCCAGCCCCTTTGCGATATCGCAGCCTTATCACGATTAGACTGCAAGACTTGGATTGGATTAGCTGATTAACGTAAGCCCGAAACTCAGGGTTAGATCTAGAGGGGCTGCATAGCATGGTTATTCTCCCAGGCCCAGCTCAGCCAAAATATATTCAAACTCCTCGTCCGTAGGCGTAAAACCGACAATATTAAGCTGCTCTCTTAATTCGGATGTGTCAACAAGTTCACGGAAGGGGACCCTGAGGAAGTCTGCCTGAGCCTTGAGGTCGCTGTAATGATCCTGGAGATCGTCGGCGAATCGATCGATCGCAGCGCTTCGTTCTCTCTTCTCAATCTCTCGGTC
>NZ_JBSYHW010000129.1:0-3738 GCF_056108345.1 Cyanobium sp. NIVA-CYA 375
CTCCCTCAGCGGTGTCGAGGAGCTGAAAAAGACCATCAGCCTGCGCCAGACAGAACTAGCGGAAGTAAATCGTGCCGTCGCCAGCACGGTGCTGCGCGCACCGACTACCGGTTCACTGCTCGAGATTGCAGTCCGCCATCGAGGCCAAGTGCTCAGGCCCGGAGACGTAATCGCCACCATCGCCCCCAACACCGGGCCATTGCAAGTGAACGTGCAGGTGCCCGGCAGTGAGATCACACCAATTCGCACCGGTCAAACAACCCACATGCGCGTGGAGGGGTGCCCCTATTCCGACTTCGGCGTGCTGCCAGGTCGCGTCACCGCCATCGCCGCTGACGCCTCGCAGGCCCAGCCAGCCGCGAACGGCGCAGCAGGTCCGGGCACCTATCAGGTGGTGGTGCAGCCGAATCGGACCGAACTGATGCAGCGGCTGCGGCGCTGCGCCCTGCGGCCTGGCATGCAGGTGCAAGCGGATGTGGTGACGGGCCGCACAAGTGCCATGACTGCCCTGATGCGCAAGCTGCGAGTGTTGCAATCGCTCTGAAAACACACAGGAGAGCGTTTCCAGCAGACCGATTTCATCAGCTTGGTATCCAGCGGCGCTACACCGACTCCAGGCTTGACGGCCCTCCAAGAGAATTGAGATCTAAGCGATCTCGGCTCCTAGCTACCAGCTCAGCCACTAATTGCGGAGCAGCAGCAACACGTTCACCGCCGCCCACTGCCCGGTAGTGATCCGCAACCGACCAGGCAGCCGTGCGTGGATCATTGGCAAAGCGCGGAATCAGGTGCAGGTGTAAGTGGGGTGCCCCTTCGCCAAAAGCAATCGCATAAACCCTGTCGCAGCCGGTTTGCTCTCGCACCAGGGCGCTGGCCTGGCGCACGGCTAGCCCCCAGGAGGCAGCTTCTTGGTTGCTGAAGTCAGCTGGCCCAGCGAGGTGGCGGCGACTGTCGAGCAACAGCCAACCCACTAGGGGAGAAGGATCGGGGTGGTGTCGCAACAGCCAAAGCGATCCGCGGCCGATTTCGTAGGTGCCCCGCGCTGAGCTGTCGTCATGGGCGCGGCAAATAGGGCAGCAGTTGCTCATAACTCCATTCTCATCAACGGGCAGCATTAAGAGCCCAACAGATGCACAGTTAATAGCCGCTCGCTGCCGCAGCGGCGATGCTCCCACAGATAGAGCGCCTGCCAGGTGCCGAGCAGCAAGCGGCCCGCCTCAAAGGAGAGACTCAGCTGGCTGGTGGTCAGCGCCGTTCGGATGTGGGCGGGCATGTCATCTGCCCCCTCATCGGCATGCACATAGGGAAGCAGTTCACCCCGGCCGCTTACCGAACGGATGCCCTCCTCCGGCACCAGGGCCCGGAGATAGGTGGCAAGATCGCGCAATACACGCGGATCGGCGTTTTCGTTGATGATGAGACTGCACGAGGTATGCAGACAAACCAAGTTCAGCAGCCCCTGCTGCATCTCACTGGCCGCTAAAGCGGCATTAAGACGGCCGGTGAGATCCGTGAAGCCCTCGCCTGGGGTCACCACCCGCATGGTCTCGAGGCTTTGGCGCAGCATGAGGTCAAGGCTGGAGTCAACACCTGCCTAGCATTATGTGATGTGATCAACTGACCTGGGTGACTGCCATGCGCCTACTACTGCCCCTATTGATTGCATTGCCCGGCCTTGCCCTTGCAGCCCAACCGGCCCAGGCCCAGCGACAGGTGCCAAAGATTGGCGATATTTGCCCAATGGGATACGTAGACATGCTGAACGGCAAGTGCAGCACCTTGGGCCTGATGAACTACACGGTGCAGCCCACCAACGGCAAGGCCTGCCCATCGGGCTGGATGAACGTGGGCGGTAACTACTGCCGCAAAAAGTGAGCCCTACCTTGAGCGAGCCAGGTTCCAACGAAGCCCATACCCCAGCCCTCACCCTGCTTTACGACGGGGGCTGCCCCCTGTGCCTGCGAGAGGTGAAGCTGCTTGGTCGCAAAGACTGGGAGCGCCATGGCCAGCAGCTGAAGCTCGCTTTCGTTGACATCGATAGCGCCGAATACAACCCAGATAGCTACGCCGGCATCAGCTATCGAGAAGCCATGGGGCGCATTCACGCCATTGATTCAGGTGGAGCCGTGCTGCGCGACGTCGCGGTGTTCCAGCGCGCATACGACCTGATCGGCCTGGGCTGGCTTTATGCCCCAACCCAGTGGCCCCTACTGCGCCCCTTGGCCAACATCACCTACGGCATCTGGGCAGGCCTGCGCCTGCGGCTCACTGGACGACCCAGCCTGGAAAGCCTCTGCCATGCACGCAGTGGTACGTGTCGGAGCGACTAATGCGACAGGAAGTCGACTTGGTGGTGATCGGCAGCGGCCTTGGTGGTTTGTGTGCCGGAGCCCTTGCGGCTCGCTACGGGCTAGAGGTGCTGGTGTTAGAGGCCCACAGCGTGCCCGGGGGAGCGGCCCATGGATTTAGCCGCCAAGGGCTCCAGTTTGAATCTGGTCCCTCCCTTTGGTCTGGGCTAGGCCGCTGGCCAAGCAGCAACCCCCTGGCGCAGGTTCTACGGGCCATAGGTGAAACAGTGGCTGTGGCCAGTTACCGAGACTGGGGGCTGCTGCTCCCAGAGGGGCAGCTGCGTGTCGAAGTAGGCCTCGACCCCTTTCTCGAGGTGGTGCGCCAACTGCGAGGGCCGGCCGCCAGCGACGAATGGGCCCGCTTTATGCGGGTGCTTGAACCAAGCTGCCGGGCGGTACGTGCCTTGCCCCTGCTAGCAATACGGCCGGGCCTGGGGCTGGCCACAACCCTCGGGGGGCAAGCCCTTGGTCTACTAGCCCAGGCGGGCACTCTTGCCAAATTAGGTGGTGCCTTTGGCCCCTTGGCAAGGCGTCACCTCAGTGATCCTTTCCTGCTCCATTGGGTTGATCTGCTCTGCTTCCTGATCTCAGGACTGCCGATGGATCAAACCAGCGCAGCGGCAATGGCCACCCTGTTTGGCGAGTGGTTCGAACCCGGAGCCTGCCTCGACTACCCGCTCGGAGGCAGCGCTGCCGTGGTGGCCGCCCTGCAACGGGGTATGGAGCGCCATGGCGGCAGCCTGCATACCAACACGCCTGTAGCAGAAGTCTGCCTTGAGCACAAACGCGCCGTTGGGGTGCGGCTACATGACGGCTCCATGATTCGAGCCCGGCGGGGGGTAATCAGCAACGCCAGCCCCTGGGACACCTTGGCCCTAATCAATCCGCGAGAGATACCTAGCAGCTGGGGCAAGAAAGTATCAAACACTCCCGCCTGTCATGGATTTTTGCATTGGCATCTCGCCCTGCGGGGAGAGGATCTCCAGCACCTGCCTGTGCATCACGTGTGGGTAGGAGATTGGCAACGGGGCATCGCAGCGGATCGCAACATGGTGGTGTTGTCGATGCCATCCCTGCTCGATCCCCATCTGGCACCACCAGGCCAGCATGTACTGCACGGCTACACCCCGGCCAATGAACCATGGCACCTGTGGGAACACCTGCAGCGGGGCACCCCTGAGTACAAGGCACTTAAAGCAGAACGCTGTGCGGTGTTTCATCAGGTGCTTGATCCCCTAATCCCGGATTGGCGAGAGCGGCTGGTGCTGGAACTACAGGGCACGCCACTCACCCACCAGCACTACCTGCGGGTCAAACGAGGAAGCTACGGGCCCGCCTGGCCGGCAGATAAGGGCCCATTTCCAGGGGGTGAGACGCCATTCGAAAACCT
>NZ_JBSYHW010000130.1:0-3725 GCF_056108345.1 Cyanobium sp. NIVA-CYA 375
CTGAGATCCAAGCTGTTTTCAGAGGTCTGTCAAGAGCGGAACTGCCACGGAGCTTTCTCCCCCCTGAACAGTTACGTGTCAACTCGATACCGCAGTGACTGTTTTGATCCGTCTACCTCTGAGCAGCCTTCGCCCCCGGGCAGCCGCTGTTCTGCTGAGTCTCTCGGTTCCCGGCACCGCAGCCGTAATGGCCCAATCAACCACGCCGGCCGTCCAAATTCTGGACAACAACATCTCCCTCGCCCAGGTGCTCAAGGCCCAGGAAGGCTGGTGCAAAGCGCTTCTTCAGATCAGCGCCGATTACTCCAAGGGAGGGATTGCCAAAGCCAAGACAACCGCCGCAATGGTGATTGATCAAGCCTATGGCTACCAATACGGGCCAGTGGCGTTTAAGCCAACCTTGGCTTCAGGAGAACAAACCATTCGAGCCACCCGCGAGGGCGCTCTCGCATACTTTGTGGGTCACAATCCCAATTTCCCAAAAGACAAAGGCTTCGCCCTTACGCCCTGGCGCTCTTGCAAGGCAGTGAATACGGTGATTCAGCTCGATGGTTCATCTGCAATCACAATGGGTAATGTGACATTCACTGATGCCAATGGCAGCGTCACAAGAGTTGATAAGACCTGGAACTTCATCAAGGGAAGAGATGGAAGTGTGCGCATCCTGCTGCATCATTCGTCCCTGAACTACGGCAGCTGATCATCTGCCATTCCGCCATGCCGAAACCCCGCTAGCGGACAGCCGGTGACCTCGATGGCTTCCTCGGCCTCGGGTTCGACAACCTGATCCAGATCCTGTTGATCGTGGCCTACAGCCTGGTGCTGGGCAACCTGGCCTACGCCCGCCAGGCCTTCCAGCGCGAGGGGCGCGACGACCGCACCGCCCTCCCCTACGGCATCAACACGATGAGCCTGTTCGCCTATGTGTTTGTGGTGATGCTGCAGCAAACCGAGAGTGAGGTTGGCTGGGTCGGTCTGCAGGTAGACCTACTTGCCAATACCTACTTGCCAATACAAAAACGCGAAAACACCCGATCCAGCACCGCCTCGCTCACCGCCTCGCCGGTGATCTCGCCGAGGGCGCGCACGGCGGCGCGCAGGTCAATCGTCCAGAAGTCCCAGGGCAGCTGCTGCGCCGCGGCTTCAAGCGCAGCCCCCAGGCTCAGGGCCGCCGCCGCCGCCAAATCCCGTTGGCGAGCATTAAGTGCCACCTGCACCCCTTCGAGGCAGCCAGCTCCGCAGCGGCGCAGCAGCTCCGCCACCAGCTCGTCGCGGCCGGCTCCAGTGAGGGCGCTGAAGCGCACATCTGCCGGCTCCCCATGCCCCGGGGGCACCAGACCCACCGGCAGGCCAGCCCCATCGGCCTTGTTGCCCGCCACCAGCAGCACGACGCCCTCGGGCACCAGCTCCCGCAGGGCCTGATCCTCCAGGCTCCAGCCGGAGGCCAGATCAAACAGCAACAGCACCGCATCAGCGGCGGCCAGGGCGGCGCGGGAGCGCTCGATGCCCAGCTGCTCAACCCGGTCGCTGGTGGGGCGAATACCGGCGGTGTCGAGCAGGGTGAGCGGCACGCCGTCGAGCACCAGCTCGCTTTCCAGCAGGTCGCGGGTGGTGCCCGGTAGGTCGGTCACGATCGCCCGCTCTCGCTGGCTGAGCAGGTTGAGCAGGCTGGATTTGCCCACGTTCGGCCGGCCCACGATCGCCACCCGCAAACCACGGCGCAGCAACTCCCCCTGGCGCGCCTCAGCCACCAGCTGCTCCAGCTCCACCTGCACCGCCGCCAGTTCCGCCGTCACCGCCGCGCCATCGAGGGGGGGTAGGTCCTCCTCGAAGTCCACCCGCGCCTCCAACTCGGCCAGCTGATCCAGCAGCCGCTCGCGCAGGGCACCGATACGCAGCTGCAGGCCGCCATCAAGGCCCGCCATGGCCAGCTGGGCCGCCCGGCGGCTGCGAGCCGTGATCATTTCGCTGATCGCCTCGGCGCGGGTGAGGTCGAGCCGGCCGTTTAAAAACGCCCGCTGGCTGAATTCCCCCGGCAAGGCCCGCCGCGCCCCGGCCGCCAGCACCAGCTCCAGCACCCGCTGCACCGCCACCAAGCCCCCATGGCAGTGCAGTTCCACCACGTCTTCCCGGGTGAAGCTGCGCGGCGCTCGCATCAGCAGCAGCAGGGCCTCATCGAGCCGCTCACCACTAGCAGGATCCACCACATGGCCATAAAGCACCCGGTGGCTCTCCCAGCTCTGCTGGCCAGGGGCCGCAAACAACTGCCGGCCAATCGCCTCCGCCCCGTTCCCTGAGATCCGTACGATCGCCACACTGCCCTCGCCCGGCGCCACGGCGGTGGCCACCGCGGCGATGGTGTCAGTAAATCCGGCGTCGTTGAAGCCCATGCCCCCATTTCAGCTCCACGCCGCCCTGGCACGCCGCCTACGGCAGATGCTGAACTGGCTCTGGCACCAAGAAGGCAGCCACGGCGAACGGGCAAGAGGCCTGGCGGTTGGCCTTTTCAGCGGCTGCTTTCCATTTTTTGGGCTGCAGATAGTGCTGAGCGTGGCACTGGCATCCGTGGTGCGGGGCAACCACTTGCTGGCAGCTGCTGGCACCTGGGTGAGCAATCCATTCACCTATCTGCCGCTCTATTGGTTCAATTACCAAGTTGGCTGCTGGCTAATTGGGCCAGGCACCGGCTGGCCGGGCTTGGCAAGCCTTAAGGACGGCAGCATCTGGCACAACAGCGGGGCCTTCCTCAGTCGGCTGATGCTGGGCTCAACCCTGGTCGCAAGCACCACCTCCGTCGCGGGGGGATGGCTCTATTGGCGATGGTTGGAGCGGGTTAAGCCTGAATCAGGAGCTGGCCAGGCCGGGAAAAACCATTAAGTCGATGTGACCACCTACCGGGTAGCGCCATTCGCGAAATTCCTCGGCCAGGGCGTGCTGCTCACGGGGCAGGGCCTGGGCCTGCAGGTCCTGGAGCCGATGGTGCACCAGGTCCAGGGTGTCGTCTATCAGTTGGGCCGCCTGCTCGGAGGTCATGGCATTGCCTGCGCTGGATGGGCAGGTTGTAACTGGGCCCCAGCCGAGCCGCTGTAGCCATGGTCACCCTGACAAAGGACAGCGAGAAAACAAGATTAAAATTACCAAGCACCATTCAGCACAGAACTTCGATCAGATCAACCGGTGACCGCGCACCTTCAGTTGTGATAGTTACTCAGCTCCTGGACGGAGCCTCTTCGTGTATACTCAGCCACCTTCACTCCTGAGCAACTGGCTTCATCCAGCCAGCCTCACCCCCCCGGCACCATGGCCACGACCGCCGCTATCACCAACGTCACCGACAACGTTGGCATCATCACCGGCACCGTCGCTGCTGGCGGCCGCACCAACGACACCACTCCCACCATCAGCGGCACCATCTCTGCTCCACTCGCTGCTGGCGAAACCCTGCGGGTGTTCAACGGAACAGTTCTCCTCGGTACGGCCACTGTCAATAACACCGCTCTGACCTGGACTTTCACTCCAGCAACAGCTCTTCCTGCTACTTCTGCCACCAACTACTCCATCACCGCTCGCGTTGCCGATTCCGTAGGCAATCTCGGTACCGCCTCTACTGCGCGAACCTTCACCCTCGATACCGTCGCGCCAGCCACCACCGCCGCTATCACCAACGTCACCGACAACGTTGGCATCATCACCGGCACCGTCGCTGCTGGCGGCCGCACCAACGA
>NZ_JBSYHW010000131.1:0-3617 GCF_056108345.1 Cyanobium sp. NIVA-CYA 375
GAAAGAGGAAAGTGCTCAGCGTTGGCGCCATGAGCATTCTTACTCAAGAATTGGGCTTAGATTATACGGGATGCTTTATGGTCTCTCGATCAATATGGATAACTTTAAGGAGTAGATTCTAAGCTTTTCCTGTTCAACCCGCAAGGCCCAGCCAAATAGATGTCATCGTATGCCTGAGATTTGAGGACAGAGGCCCCTCCTCGAGATAAGTTTACGCCTCTCCATATATGATCACATTTATCATGGGGCATCTTTGCAGCGCTGACTGCTAGGAAGGATGCCCCCCCCTGCGGTAACTGCCAGTAATGATTAGGGACTCCTGAAAAGGAGAACCGCAAGCTGGATCCGATCGCAGCCCAATATCAGGGTTTAGGCAGCTCAAACAATACGGTTATCCAGTGGCCAGTGATTCGTGTTTCAAGCAGCCAAATGTTCCTGAGCTCCATCCAAAAACTAACTTGTCATTTCCAGGTGCATAACCAGGCAAAAATAGTGAAAAAATGAGGCGGTGGCGCCTACAGATCTCCTTTGCGCACATCACCACAAAAGCCATAGAAATGGAGTTCCCTGCACCTTTGCTCAGCCGAGCCATAATCAAATCTAGTGAATACTTACCCTTTTCTGATCAAAAATATCCTTCCACTTCGTTCCGCCGCCTCTGGTCGACGCTTAGTTGCTGCTTGTGAGCAGCACTGATCTTTGGATCCTGCGGCGGCCTCCCCAATCGCTTAACAGAGAGCCGTATATAGTTCCGAGTGCAGAGGTTTCGGTTCTTGGTATTTATGTAGATGCGATCTGCGCAGATTCGCTCGGGATAGCATCCATACTCGTTCTTGTATTTCTTGGCTTGTGGAATTAGGCCTTCGGCCTCATTGTATGGATCCCAGCTGATCCTCTGCAGGAAGGCAAAGCCGTTTAGCACGGAAACACTAATCTACCGCAAGCGGAAGCCCTTCTGGCTAGGGCGCCAAACTCAACAGCAGCTCTCGCTTAACCACGAACCATGGGCCGTACTTGTCGCTGTTCCACATTCACAATGCGATCAGGCATGCTGCGCCTCTAGGTGTACAACAGGATGCTTTGCTGTCGGTGCATCTCGCTGATCACAAGCAGCTTGTGCCACCAATTGGTCTTCAAGCCCGAAAGCATTGTGCCAGAGGTGATCATGGGGCATCGATAGCATCATGATTCCGCTGCAGGTAGCCAAGCTGACGGCGAATGACAGCTTCTATTTTGCGGCACCTTGGCTTTTTCTGTTTGGCTACATTGAGGAGAGCAGCTTGTGCCCTGCCATGATCATATCTGGGGATATGTTTGCGAAGTATTGAGTGTTGGTTGTACAGATCATCATTGATCCGCTCGGCTGACTTCCTTGCCTGGTTATGCAACATCAGATCAATGGGATTGGTGATGTCGGCTGGCTGGCAAGAGACATCGATGGTGAGTATTCCCCAGTTCTTATTCTCTGGCCAATCTGCAGGCTTCACGAGATCGTCATATGATATCTGTTTGCCGGAACCAGCATCTGGATCAAACAGATTCGACGTTTTCTGGGAGTGATGTCCCAGCCTCCATCACCACTGCTTTTTTCCCGTGCGGTAATGAGTTCATTATTCCGATTGAGCTCTACCTCTGAGAAGCGCCTACGAAAATGATCCATCATTGAGGGATCAAAATGGTGCTGGAATTCCCGGTAAAGCCAAGGAAAAACAATATGTAAGCGTTTTCTCTGATCTGCGCAACGGCCCTCTCCGCGCTCAGCCCAAGCCTCTGCTTGATGAACAACGCGCCTAACGCCAGGCGTGCAGGTTTTGCTGTGGCGCCAGTAGTGGGATCGAACTGAGGGGCACAAGTTTTTTCCAACTCTTCCCACGGCATTAAGGAGGAGAAGATCACCCAGAGGTTGTCTGTATCCATCACGCCCCCTATGGGCACACGTAAATCCTCGATTGAGAGCTTCCCGTTCTGGAGATCCCGGCACACCTGGGTGCTCAGCAGTTGTAGTAATCAACGATTGCGTTTTACACGACTAGTTTATTGAGCTTTAATCGTCAAAACAAGCTGCGCTGCTGTCGAGTGGGCTTTTTCAGGATTACTTATGTAGTTGGCACCGAGAATCCCCCGCAGTGGATGACTGGCCGGGATCCGTTCCTCGATCAAAGGATAGAGAGCAAGGAGCCGCCGCGCTCTTGTTGATTTCGTGTCAAAACTGCGGCAGTTGCCCCATTCTCGCAGAGTTGGCCTGGTTCTTCAGCAAACTCTTAGAGCTAACATTGACTCAATCCACCTGAGTGGCAACCCAAAGTGTCAGGACTGCCGAAAGCCACTGATCTGTGTGGGAAATCCTGGAGATCTTATCGGCGTAATAGGGCCAGATTGATGACATTCTACATCAAGAGACTTTTCAAGCCTTTCGATGGATCTCGTTCTAATCCTTGACAGGCCATTCAAGGCCATGCACCGGTCATGACACACACGCAAACGAAAAGGCATTGAATACTATATTTTATCGATTGGGTAGATTTGATCTCAGGTAAAGACTGCGTACAAAGTTAACAAAAGTATTCCCAACAAGTTCAGGCGCAAACTTTTTGCAATAGACAGCCAATTCAGCGCAATAAGTTTCATACCCCCCTTGCTTACGCCACTGCTCTGATCGAATCAAACCAAGCATATCCGAAGCTTCTCGAGCAAGAGAAGCTACATCCCCTGTAGGAACCAGCTTTGCGAAGCCACCAGAAATATGCGGAACATTACTATTGTCGTAGGCGACCACGCAACATCCGTTTTGAAACGCTTCAAGAATTGGCACGCAAAACCCTTCATGCTGTGTAGGCAAAACGAAGAGATCAGCTCTAGCAAAGAGATTATTTTTTACGGATTCGGATGCATTACCATGTAGATTGATCACGAGTCTCTCGCCGAATTTCTTCATCAAATCCTCGGACAAAAAATTGACAGTCTTAATAACGTCGGGGTCAGAAAACTTGATGTTACTAACAAAGTCGACCTCCAGAAAGATCTCATCGCGCTCAGCAAGTAGAGTCAAGGCAGCAGTAAGCAAATCAACGGCCCCCTTCGATTTAACTAGTCGTCCGACAAATAGAATTCTGGAAACACCATCTACAAAGCTTGGCTTAGAACTGGGCAGTTCTATTTTGTCACGTAGGGCAAGTGGCAATACCGTGCTCGGCACATGAATACCATTCGAAGAAAGGACTTCCTGATTTATAGTGCTGACACAAATTGCGTGATCAGCAAAGACTATGTTATTCATCTGATTAAAACTATTGTCGATCGTCTCATGAGCTGATATTGACAGAAACTCCTTGGGTGTAATATTATGAAAAACGACAAGCGCTAAAGCAGACCTCGGAACGACTGGCAATATATTAAAAAGCGGATAAAAAACACCAAAGTGAAAAATAACTACATCACTTCTCTGAAAAAACGAATCAAAAATGACATCCTTGGCTTCACATACAATTTTGAATGGCAACTCCTGAAAATCACATGAATAAGTGAATAGGCAGACTTCGTTGCCCCCAGTTTCAGGAAAGTTGTCACCCCTCTGATCAGTACATCCGGGGGCTTGAGGACATGACTAATGCGTCGAT
>NZ_JBSYHW010000132.1:0-3581 GCF_056108345.1 Cyanobium sp. NIVA-CYA 375
CGTGAATCAGGTGTTTGACATATTTCAGAAGGCCAACCAGTTGGACGGCCAGTATATTGTGGCTCTATTGAGCGACAAATTGACCGACTCAAGATTCAGCTTATTAAAGAAGGAATCGACTATTCTAGAGCTTTCAGAAAGTGATAAATTCTTTAGGATGTAGGTTTCATGGCCAACGATAGATATCAAAGGGCTGCGCTTGGACAAATCTTCCGCTGCGCTCTATGTTTAATGGAGAGCACTACGTTTGAGCGCCCTTGAAAAATCAATAACTCTGCCCCCCCCCTCTCTCTCTCTCTAAAAAGGCTGATCGCAATCCCCTCTGCTCAACTTGGAATCAGATGCCAGTGCGCATGAAACACCGTCTGCCCCGCCGCCTCCCCTGAATTCAGCCCCACATTCCAGCCGCTGATCGACGCGTCCTAGGCGCCCAGCTGCTCCCGCCGCAGCTTCAGCAGCTCCACCACGGCGTTCCACTCCGGCTGGTGCAGCTCCAGTCCGTCGGCCCCATGACGACGCGGGATCACCAGGCTGTGCCCCTCGCTCACGGGATAGGCATCGGCGATGCACAGCGCCAGCTCGTTCTCCAGCAGCACCCGGCCGCTGCCCTCCAGCGCGCAGAACACACAACTGTCCTGGCTATGGGTGTAGCTGGCCTGAAGCCCGCGGAAGTCGGTGCTGTCGGTGTTGCGCTTGGCGGCGTTGCAGCGGAAGCAGAGGGCCTGCAGGTTGCTGAGGTCGTCCGAGCCGCCCTGGTTCCTGGGCACGATGTGGTCCACCTCCAGGGCCCTTTGATGCTCGTGTGCGCCGCAGCATTCGCAGCAGCCCTTGACCCGGGTGAGCACCCGGTATTTGATCGAGCCGCTGATCGGGGTGCGGTGGCGGCTGCGGTGGGCGAACACCTCCTCGCCGCGCTGCTCTCGGAAGGCATCGAGGCGCTGGCGGCACAGCTGCAGCAGCTCTTCGCGCTCGGCGTCGCTCAGCTCCTCGCCGCCCACAAGGTCGTAGGCGCTCTGGTCGTAGCGGGTGATGCCGTTGCCGGTGAGCACCTTGCCCACCATCCGCTTGACGTGCTCTGTGTAGTAATCGATCTGGGTCACGTCTTCCCCCAGGATCCGGGGGGCTACGTTCTGCGCTGTGGGTGCTGGGGGGCCAGGTTTGGTTTTGGGCGGCCCGCCAGGCAAGTGCCCCTGCTGGGACCCCCTTCTGGCGTGAGTGCGTGGCGGCTTCAGCCAACCCGGCTCTTGGTGAAGGCATGCCGCCCCAGTCCCTTTGCCTAGACAGGGACAGCAAGCATCCCGGCTACTGCTGTCAGACTGGGACCATTCGAGAGCGCCATGCAGGAAACCCTTTTCTTGGTCGAGGAAGCGGAGGATGGTTCCTTTCGGGCCAGTGCCGCCGCTGCCGCCATCCACACCGAGGCCGACACGCTGGAGGATCTCCACCGGGAGATTCGCGACGCCGTCGTCTGCCACTTCGATCCGGGCCAGGCGCCGCCCCTGATCCGCCTCCATCACGTGAGGCAAGAACTGCTGGCCCTGTGAGGATTCCGAGGGACGTCAACGGGCCACTCCTGGCTGAACGCCTGCGGCGCCATGGCTATGAGGTGACCCGTCAAACAGGAAGTCACATGAGACTGAGCCGAAGCTCTGACGTTCAGCAGCAGCACCTCACCATTCCAGCCCACAAGCCTCTAAGGGTCGGCACCTTGCGGCAGATTCTCAAGGACGTGGCCTGCCAACTGGGCTGCTCGATCGAAGAGCTGATCGACGGTCTGGGCCTTTGAGTGTGCCGGCGTTGCAGCGGAAGCAGAGGGCCTGCAGGTTGGTGATGTCGTCGGAGCCGCCCTGGTTTCTGGGGATGATGTTGTCCACCTCCAGGTCGCGCTGGTGCTCGTGGGCGCCGCAGCACTCGCAGCGGCCCTGGGCGCATCGGTGAACCCTGTAGTTCGACGAGCTGCTGATCGGGGTGCGGTGGCGGCTGCGGTGGGCGAACACCTCTTCGCCGCGCTGCTGGCGGAAGGCATCGAGGCGCTGGCGGCAGAGCTGCTGCAGCTCATGGCGCTCGGCGTCGCACAGCTCGTCGCCGCCGATCAGGTTGTAGGCGCCGTTGCCGTAGGCGGTGATGCCGTTGCCGGTGAGCACCTTGCCCACCATGCGCTGCCCAGGATCGGCCGGGCCACGTCCTGCGCTGGGGCCGGGCTGCCTCTTGCCAGGCAACACCGTGGCCGAGCAGTTCCAGGAGCATGGGTGGCTGGTCGATGGCGCTCATGCGCATGCGCTCGGCGATGGTCTCGCGCAGGCGCTGGTAGGTGGCGGAGGGGGGCTAGACGCCATGGAGTGATGGTGGCGGCTGCCGGGCGACCGGGCCAGGGTTGGTTTTGGGCGGCCCGTCAGGCAGGTGCCCCTGCTGGCATCCCTTCTGGCTTGGGTGTGATGCGGCTGCAGCCAACCCGGCGCCGGGTGTGGGTGTGCCGCCTCAGCCCCTATCCCACTCTGCGCCCTCCGGAAGCTGCAGCAGGTCGGCGAGGGGGGTCGTGCCCATCGCCCTCGGAGGGGATGTAGTCCAGAATGGAGCCATGGCTGCCCCTTCGACCCAGGAAACCTCCCTCCCCCAGCGGCTCCAGGGCGCCCGTGAGGAGGTGCTTGCCGTGGCTCACCGCTATGGGGCCCGCAACCTGCGGATCTATGGCTCGGTGGCCCGTGGCCAGGATCGGCCCGGCAGCGACCTTGACCTGCTGGTGGATCTGGAACGGGGCTGTTCCCTGCTGGATGTGATCGCTCTTCGGCAGGAACTGGAAGCTCTCTTGAATTGCCAGGTGGATCTGGCGGAAGCTGCGCAGTTGCATCCTTTGATCCGCGATCAGATCATTGCGCAGGCAAAGGCTTTGTGAGCAAGGATCTCCTTTACCTCACCAGCATTGCCGAAGCTCTTGAGCGCATCACTCTCTACTCCATAGAAGGCCGCTCAGCCTTTCTTGTTTCCACGCTTGTGCAGGATGGAGTGATCCGTAACTTGATCGTGGTCGGCGAAGCCGTGAAGAATCTGTCGGCGGATCTTCGCGAGTCCGAACCGACCACTCCTTGGAAGTCCATCGCCGGCATGCGAGATGTTCTGATTCATGATTACTTGCGTGTGAATCTGGAGCAGGTCTGGGAAACCGTGGCGCGTGATCTTCCTCCCCTTGGTCTCACCGTTCACTCGCTGATTGAGCGGCACATGAACGATTGAGCGCGAAGCCAGCATCGCCTACTGCCCAGGAGTCCCACCATGAGCCCCCTGGATCACGAAGAGCAGGTGATCCTGCCGCTCGCGAAATAGCTGCAGCAGCGCGTCACGTAGTGGCTGAGCCATGCTGGCCTTTGGCCAGGTAATGGCGTCGCTCAGCTCATCGCCGCCGATCAGGCTGTAGGCGCCGTTGCCGTAGGCGGTGCTGCCGTTGAAGGTGAACCCGGCCCACCATCCGCTTCCCAGGATCCGCCTGGCCACGTCCTGCGCTGGGGCGGGGCGGTGACTTTCAGGAAAGTTGTCACTCCTTGGCTGCCATTCAGGCGGCCTTGATTAAGGGTAGCGCCATGAGC
>NZ_JBSYHW010000133.1:0-3509 GCF_056108345.1 Cyanobium sp. NIVA-CYA 375
GCTTGCGGCTGGCCCGCGCTGTGATCTCCCCAAGTACACCGGTGGGGATGTGCGTGGCGCTGACCGCCAACCAGGGGGTTTGAGGTGAGTGCCATGGACACCGCAATGCCCCTGCAACTGCTGCAGCCACTCGATGGGGCCAACCCCGCCTCTACGCCCGTACGCCTCTCGGGCCCGGAGCAGCGGCTCACCGTCACCCCGGATCCAGCTGTGGGCGATGAATCCCTGCTGCCACCTAGCCAGCTACTGATAACCAAGGACGGCGAGAGCCGTTCGATCTGGCCGGTGCACCTGGCCGGCTGGCAGGCATTGGGCTGGCAGCTGCACACGCAGCCGCCGGTACCGGCGCCAGAACCAGAACCACTCTCGGAACCTGAACCGGACCCCCAGCCTGAACCGCAGCCAGCGCCGGAGCTGGAGCTGGTGGATGCGTTGGACCTCGAGCCCGAGCAACCGGCAGCGACAGAACCCGCCTCGGCACCGGATGAGCCAACGCCCACCGGCGAGCCACTGGAGTCAACGGAAACCACCACCAGCGACGGAGAAGCCCTGCTGGCTTCTGAGCCAACCGACTTCCAGGCCATGACCAAGGCCCAGATCGTCGAGTTCTGCTCCACCGTCTACGGCGTGGAGCTCGATAGCAGCCAGACCAAGGCCGAACTGGTGGAGCAGGCCACGGCACTGGAAACCCAGGCCAGTGGCGCTGCTGCCGCAGATCTCGCTGCCTTGGAGCTGGGTGATGCGCTGCTCTGATCACGGCCAAATGCAACCGAGCCAACGCATTCCTGGCTGGGGGCTGGCAACAGCTCAGCAGTACTCCCCTGGCGCCGATGGCCACTACCAATCCGGCTGTGCTGGCCCAGCTGACGGCCCAGTGCCGCAGCAGTACCCAGCCCCAGGGGGTGATCTTCCTGGGCCAAGCCCAGCTCCAGGACGGCGGCACGCCTGAACCGCCCCCAGCCGGGGGCGTCAGTTCGGTGGAAGCTTTGGCGCCGCTCATCAGTGCCATCGCCGGCGATGGGGTGGTGGTGCTCACGCTGGACCTGCGCCTGCTCAGCTCCCTGCCGCCCTGACACCCCTTATCTCAACCGCTTTCCTCTTCTGCACTGATCGCCATGGCCACCACCACCGAGAGCCGCACCGCCGGCCGTTCCCTGCCCCTGCCCAGTGACCTGCTGCTGGTGCAGCGCGGCAGCACGCCCTACCAGGCCAGCGCCGACGAGCTCAAAGCGTTCATGGTCACGCCCGCCACGGCGGCTGCAATTGGTGCGATCAAGCCGGGCACCAACCTCTCAGTGGATGCCGACGGCACCCTCCATGCAGCCATCTCCGGTGCCCTCACCTACCGGGGTGCGATTGACCCCACCACCACAGCAGCCCCAGCTGGTGCTGCAGTCGGGGATGTGTACCTGGCCAGTGCTGCTGGCACGGCCCTGGCGAGCTGGAGCGGCATCGCCGGAGCGGACATCGCCCAGGGGGATTTGCTGCTGTTTGACGGCAGCAGCTGGAGCGCCAACGCTGCACTAGGCCCCGATGGCGCCGGCGTGATCCGCATCCAGGTGGCTGCGCCACTGGCCATCGATGAAAGCGATCCAGCTCAACCCCTGCTCAGCATTAAGCCTGCCTCCACCGCTGCTGCCGGCGTGCTGCGCCTAGCGGCTGCCGAGGACCTCACCGCCGGCACCGAAGGCGCCGCTGTCGATGCCGCAGCCCTCAAGGAAGCCATGGCCACCGCCCAACCACTAGGCGACTACATGCCGCTGGACATCAGCAGCCTCCCTGCCCTGCCCGCCTGAGCAGTCACGCTCTGCTGCCAAGCCCAAACCCAAAAGGCCTGACCAGGGGGGGGCAGCCGCCCCCCCTTTGTTTTTGAGCTCTGCTGCTGGTTTTGTCGCCACTTATCACTTATCGCTGTGATCAAACCCACCGACCTGCTTGCGCTCCAGCGTGCTGGCAGCACCTACCGCGTCAGCGCCGCTGAGCTACTGGCCCTACTCAGCTCTCCGCAACCCTCCCGCACTGCTGGCCGGCTCTGGGATCTGACCACCACTGCTGCAAACAACGACTGGCGGGCGATCTGCTGGTCTCCCCAGCTGCGGCGGTTTGTGGCGGTCTCGATCGACGGCAGCCAGCGGGTGATGACCTCTGATGACGGCTATCGCTGGACCAGTCGCTTTACACCAAGCGACAACAACACCTGGATTGGAGTGTGCTGGAGCGCGGAGCTCCAGCTGTTCGTTGCCGTCGCTTCCAGTGGCAGCAGCAACTTGGTAATGACTTCTGCCGATGGCTATGCCTGGACGGCACGGCGCGTGCCGGTGAATAACAACTGGGTGGCGATCTGCTGGAGTCCGCAGCGGTTGCTGTTTGTGGCGGTGGCCTTTGGTGGCAATGCCAACCGGGTGATGACTTCTGCCGACGGCAGTAACTGGATACAACGTGCCACGCCGGCCAGCGTGGCCTGGCGTGCGATCTGCTGGGCCGCAGAACTGGGACTATTTGTTGCGGTAGCAACCAGCAGCAACGGCACCAACCAGGCGGCGATGACCTCTCCTGATGGGATCAGCTGGACCCTGCGCACCACCCCAGCAGATAACAGCTGGCGCAGCATCTGCTGGGCCGCTGAGCTTGGTTTGCTGGTAGCAGTGGGCCAGAGCGGCAGTGGCAACCGGGTGATGACCTCACCCAACGGAACCAACTGGACCCTGCGCAGTACCCCGGACGATCTGGAGTGGCGGGCCATCTGCTGGGCGCCCGAGCTGCGCCTGCTGATTGCCTTAGCCGGCACCGGCACTGCTCAACAGGTGATGACCTCTGCTGATGGCAGCAGCTGGACCCTGCGCAACACTGCTGCTGAGCGCCTATGGAGCGGTATCTGCTGGGTGCCAGAGCTGGGGCGCCTAGTAGCAGTAGCCCAAAACGGCAGCGGCAGCAGGGTGATGACCAGCAGCTGAATGGCAAAGCAGACTAGCTCGGTACCTGCTGCACTGTTCCCTGCCAGCAGATCGCACTACCGGTGGGATCTGATTGGCCTTGCGAGCGATGCAACTGCGTTCAGCCTTGCTGCCGAGACTCCCGAGCACTATCCGTTGGCGGAGTTGGCATACGACGAGGGCGGCAGCAGCTGGTGCCCCTCTCCGCGCTGGTGTGCTGGCAGATCGCGCCGCTGCATCAGAACCACCTTGATGGAAGGAAGAGTCGATTTGAGCAACAGAAACTGATCCTCTTCTGGCTGTCAGAACGGTGAAGCGGCAGCCAAACGTGAAGCCATGATCATCTGCGCCATGGGGCGCAGTGAAGGGACTTCCCGAAGTAGAGGTCCGACTTCAGGAGGGCCTCAGACTGAGGAAGGCCCGTAGCAAGCCACTGGTGGGGGCAGACGCGCCGTCAGGTGCGCTCTGCAAAGAGCAGCAGGCGTGTCCAGCAACCTTGCTCTTACGCAGCTGTCCCGAGCGCGGTGACTTTCAGGAAAGTTGTCACTCCTTGGCTGCCATTCAGGCGGCCTTGAT
>NZ_JBSYHW010000134.1:0-3465 GCF_056108345.1 Cyanobium sp. NIVA-CYA 375
GACCCCTTGGCGCCGTAAGGCGTTTTTTTGTAGATGACTGCAGGCTTGGAATTCCTCTTTTTTCGAGGTGCCCTCAATTGAGTCATTAGGTATTCTTGCATGCCACATTAGCTCATTTAAAAAGAGTACTATCCAAGGAGTTATAGATACATTTAAGATAGAATCATCAGATTCAGTAGGAATTGCGCAAATCTTTCTTACCGTATTGACAGATCAGATTCGGTTATTGGGAGCAGTAAATCTTACAGGATCCTCAAACTACTTTCCTGAAACAGGTGGGAGCTCTGCCCCGGGGATAAAGATACCTTCTGCCCTGGACGGACAAAACAGACCTAAGGCTTGTTTGAAGCTCAGCAAGAGTGTTAAAGACAAGCATGTAATTCGTTTTCTTCCACGGATGGTTGGGAACTCCAGCCGGGAACATCGTCAGCAGAACAGGATCATTTCCTATATTTCCAAGTTCTTTGGTGAATCTTGCAACAAGGAATCTCTTTTCAAACTTTATGAGCTGCTTGTGGCGGACCGGCTGCTGGTTGATTTAGCCGATGCAAAGCAGCTCAATTGGGAACTCTTTAATCTCTTCCAATCAGATTCGGACTGGTTTCAATGCCCCTGTTGCCGTCAAAAGTTTCACATCCCCCATTTAAATGATCTTTCTATTGTATCAAACCCTTCGTATTTCAGCTGTCCCTCCTACCAGTGCAAAGGAACACTTGCTGCAATAAAGATCACAGATGCTTCTTCTGATCATTATCGAGAACTTATCCGCCGCTCCCCCCTCCCTCTTAGAGCAGAAGAGCATACGGCACAGATCGACACTGATGAACTTTCATTACGCGAAAATCGATTCAGGCAAGGGAAGACAAATCTTTTGAGTGCATCTACAACCTTAGAGATGGGTGTTGACATTGGTGAACTACAAGTCGTTGCTTTGCGGAATTTCCCGCCATACGTCAGTAACTATCAGCAAAGAGCAGGTCGAGCTGGCCGGCGCACCGATGGCGTTGCGGTAACTTTAATGTATGGTCAACGTAGGCCACATGATCGCTATTACTTTGACAATCCATCCCGTTTAATTGACGGTGCCAATCAAGTTCCCTCCTTTGAGGCCAATAACTTTTCAATACAACGTCGGCATATCCATGGCGAACTTTTCTCTTCATTCCTCCATGAATATACTGCAAAAGGGGCTGAGAAAGTATCTATTGGTGAGTATCTTGGTCTTAGTAGTGACTCTGTAGAAGAGAGTACTCTGCCTGAGCATTCACTTGCTGTACATTTCTCGAAGTGGCTTCGTGATGATGAAGCATTAGGACGTGTTAAATACTGGCTGGAAACGTTAGGTTCTGCCGAGACTCCTGATGCGTTCCTTGATTATTTTTCTGATTTGATTTTTGGCGTAAAAGGCTTCTGTAGTTCCCAGCAGATAGATTGGAATGGGCATGTGGACTACTATGTCCAGGTCCAGGACAAATCCGACGACTTACGTGGGAAAACTGATCCAGAGTCTCGCAAACTCAAAAGACAATATGGAAGAATTTTAGATGCCATCGAAATCCAGATAGCGAAGGTACGTAGTCGTACTCTTCACGAAGAGTTGGCCAAATCCAGTATTACACCTATCTACGGATTCCCTATTGATGTCGTTCAACTCTACACCCGATCGAACACAGAGTCATTTGATCGCGCTAGAAACGACTCAAAGCACAAACTGCAGCGTGACAGGAGAAGAGCACTAAGTGAATATGCACCAGGGCAGGAAATCATTGTTGCTGATCGTCTCCACCGCAGTGTTGCTGTCTACCGTCCCAATGATCTTGAGCGCCGCTTTTACTGGGTCTGCCAAGACTGCAACTATTTTATTAGCGCAAGTACAGAAGACCCTATCGATGAGCGCTTGCGTGATCCTTCTCAGCCTGAGCCCTGCTGCCCCATTTGTAAGTCTGGTATTAATAAAAGAAAAATACGTGGCTCAAGATCATCACAATCACGTTTTTCAAAAGCCTATAAGATCCCCCGCGCATTTACAACAGATTGGTCGAAAGAACCCGAAGTTACCCCAACACGCAAGCCTAAACGCCAATTCACATCGCAGGTGTTTCTCGCCAATTCAGATCAAGATGCTGCACCAGTCAAAACCCGCTTTTTTGAAACGACTTCAAGTACTGCAGGCGAATTCTTTCTATCAAATCAGGGCCCTAGTAGTCGTGTAAAAGGCTTTGCCAATCCTGGGTATCCACTCTGCATGAATTGTGGTCTTGATCTTTCCCATCTCCTCACTCGACGCCGGCCCGAGTCATCTACAGCAATACCGCACGTCAATCCTTACACTCAGGCGAGTTGCCAAGGCCGATACCAGAATCTCCATCTAGCTCATACATTTACCAGCGATTTGGTAAAAATTAGGTTTACAGATTCAGCCAGTCCACCTCCCCTTTACGGGAATGTTCGGAATGTTCAATCTGAAGATATTGTTGTTTCGGAGGATGATTCTGAGCAAACTGAAGACCTTGGTGGTCTTACTTTCTGGCGTTCTCTTACCTATGCAGTTCTTGCTGCAGCCTCACAAGTGGTGGATGTGGACAGAGATGAATTGGACGGTCTCTTCATGCCAGTTGCTGAAGAAGAAGGAGTTACCCAGCTTGTCATTTACGACAACGTTCCCTCTGGCGCCGGTCATAGCAAACGTATCGCGGAACGATTCCAAGAAGTACTGGAACGAACTCTTTCATTGGTAAGCTCCTGCACTTGTGCCTCTAGTTGCTATGATTGTCTACGAACCTACTCTAATCAATCTTTTCACGAAGAGCTAGATCGACATAAGGTCATAAACTTCTTGCAACCACTTGTGGAACAGCTGGTTCCAGATAAATATCAAATCCAATTCGCACCCAATTCAAATTACATCGATTTAACACGGGTCGATCCTTTGCTCACAAGAGCATCACGATTCGCGCGTAACCAATCATTCTTTGCCTTAAAGCAGATGAATGTCTCGATGAATATTGGAAATCTTGTTCGTGCAATAGATGAAAATCGTATGACGGGCACACCGCTGCAACTGATACTTTCATCCCTACCTCAGGCCAGCACCATCCATTCCAACGCCGTATTGCGGAAGCGTTTCTCTCAATGGATTGATCAGGGTGTGTTAAGGCTTTATGTATCTGACTGTATTGAACATGATGAATTCTGCTTCAGCTCATCCTATCCTTCTCGTTGCGCCTACCGTTTGCTTCGAGATGGCTCGGGTGAGATCATCCATTGCCTGGAGACTCGCAGTGAAGAAGGCGTAACTGCTGTTCTTAATAGGCTCTCAAGCATCCAACACAAAGCGAGGCTTGTTTCCCTTGAAGAGCTAGCTGATCCAACGACTATTGTTGTTCTTCCCGGTGACTTTCAGGAAAGTTGTCACTCCTTGGCTGCCATTCAGGCGGCCTTGATTAAGGGTAGCGCCATGAGCGG
>NZ_JBSYHW010000135.1:0-3443 GCF_056108345.1 Cyanobium sp. NIVA-CYA 375
ATTATGTCGGCCCAAAAAGCACTCGCCGATCTGATCTGCAAGTACGCTCTAGGGTACTTCGAAAAATCAGAATACTCCCTGATGGTGATTCTCGTTAAATCATAGTCTCACTGCCTGTATTGGCGAGTTCTGTGGAATAGACAAAGCTTTTGGGAAGAAAATCAAGGCGCGGCCAAGGTTTAGGTGTAAAAGTCAGTCCTCGAGTGGCTGAGTGAATCAATCAAATTGGAATCATTTCGTCACTCCTTAAAATGGGCTACACCCAGGAGCGTCAAAGCAATGCAGTGTGCACGAGGATTAACCTGCTGATCTTTTTCAATCTGCTCAATCTCAAGCAGCTTTTCATCCTCAGCCATGATGAGTTTGAATTTCAGGTAATCGACATGTGCTCTTTTTAAGAGTTGAGCGTGCTGTAAGTAATTAGGGCCTCCTGAAGAAGGGCAAACCAGTTACGCCGCAATGGATATGAGCAGTTTCTGGCGGTAAAATGTACGCAAATGGGTCCATTTGCGCCCAAAAGCTGCTCAAAGTTTTCCACATGTATCGGCGCGAGCATCGTGATCAGCTCTCGTTGCAGGATTTCTTTCTGCCATTTGGTGGCCAACTCTCAGGTGATAACCGCTGGATCAAGTTGGCCGATTTGATCCCATGGGACGAACTGGAAGATGACTATGCAGCCCAGTTCTGCAAAGGTTTTGGTGCTCCCGCCAAGCCATTTCGCATGGCTCTGGGGGCTTTGATCATCAAAGCCCGCTTGGGGCTCACGGATGAAGAGCTCGTTGAGCAGATCAAGGAGAATCCCTATCTCCAGTTCTTCATTGGCCTAGAGAGCTATCAGTATTCAGCGCCGTTTGATCCATCGATGATGGTGTACTTCCGGAAACGGCTGCCGGAATCGGTGGTGAATGACTGCAATGAACGAATCGTGCGTCATGGTCTGAATGTGATCCATTCTTTCGCAGCTACTGGTCACGATGACGACAGCAGCCATGGAGGTGGGGCCGGCCGCGCAGGTGATCAGCGGATTGGATCCGACACAATAGAGCCCAATCAGGGCTCATTGCTGATTGATGCAACATGTGCTCCGGCAGATATCCGTCACCCAACAGATCTCTCTCTGCTCAATGAAGCCCGAGAGATGACCGAGATGCTGATCGATGTGATGCATTCACAGGTCAGAGATGCCTTTGGCCATAAGCCTCGCACTCACCGTGAACAAGCCAAACAGCAGTTTCTGGCTGTAGCCAAGAAAAAGCGACCACGAATCAATAAAATCCGCAAAGCGATTAAGCAACAGCTTGGGCATCTCAGGCGTAATCTGGCCAGTATCGACACCCTAATCGTTTGTGGTGCAAGCCTTTTGGCGGCTGGGCGATATGCCTACCAGAAGCTCTTGGTTGTCAGCGAGCTGGTCCGTCAGCAGAACATTCTTTACCACTCTGATAGCAGAAGTATCCCTGATCGCATTGTCAGCCTCAGCCAGGCTCATGTCAGGCCAATCGTGCGTGGTAAGGCACGATGCAACGTTGAGTTTGGAGCAAAGATCTCCATCTCGGTGACAGGTGAAGGCTTTACGTTTCTCGATCGACTCAGCTTTGATCCCTACAACGAAGGAGAAGACCTGAAAGGCCAAGCGAGGGCTTATCGCCGCCGTCATGGCCACTACCCGAAGGTTATCTGTGCAGATCAGATCTATAGAACTCGCGCCAATCGAGCATTCTGCCTGCGGCATGGCATTCGCTTGAGTGGCCCGCGACTGGGACGCCCCAAGAGTCATCCAGAGTTATTGGCTGAAGAGAAGCGCCAATTCCTGGATGATCAGAGACAACGCAATGCCGTCGAGGGAAAGATCGGTCAGGGCAAACGACGGTTTGGATTGGGTCTGATCCGCGAGAAGCTCGCTGTCACCCAAGGTGCGACCATTGCACTGACTGTACTTGTGATGAACCTCGTGAAGCTGTTGGAGCTTCTTTTTATCTTTTTTGCGGCCTTGCTATGCCTTCTCCTGGTCAAAGAAGGCGATCGTAGTAGTCGCACTGTGCCACTGAAGCCTCAGATAGCTACTGCGTAACGATCGGGCTGCGGGCTCAAGTAAGTCCCTTTTTTCGTTGAGGCTGATCCCGAATTCACTTTCTCAGGAGGCCCTAATTAACAGCATTCCCTATGCCACCATAGTCGCCTTCTTTTGAGTGAAGCTTAGAAAGGCTGAAGTGATTGAGTATATCTTTGAGATGTTTGAGCCAAATCTCCGATCCCAGGGTCGCCAAACGCGTGGCGGTTAGATCATCACTGCGACTCTCGTCCCGGTTCCCTAGCAACGCACTACCTTAGAATAGACCAATGAAATCTAAGCCGGGAGGCAGCCAGAAGGTTGAGATGAGAATCTAAATCGATTCCAGCAGAGGCATTTAGATGCTCTCTGAGTCTACATGAATTGCATAAGTTACTATGGATGCAAGAATAGTGCCTCTGTCGATGTCCACCATGGCTTCACTCGCCGACAGGCTGTAACTCCTGCTAATTATCACGACGGCCAGATGCTTCCATGTCTCCAAAAATCAGTAAATAAACATGTCTATGTCTATGTCTATGTCTGTGCTGGCTTGGCTTATTCAGTTGCAGCTTTTAGGATCTTCCATCTCACGGGTTTCGAAGGTCTGATCCGCGAATAAGTCGCGCGCAATCATCCACTTGGCAACGTAGTCTAGGATTTTAATGGTATTAAGTCGGCCAGCATGGCCTGCGTTGAGAATATCATCGGCTGCGTGACAACGTCTATGGGTGGAAAGTTGACAAGAAAGATTGGCTTGGAGAGTACCGAGTCTTGGTGGGCTCTCAAGAACCTGGATTTAAACTTCCTCCTCTATCTCCAGTTCTCTTGCAATGTCGGACTGGTTGCCTGAATGTCACCGAGATGCACTTTATGAGTCTGGCGACTTAACCACGAATCGACATGGGCTTCACGCGTCCATCCGTCTCTTTGGCGGCTTTTTCCTGATGGTAGTAAATATTGAAGTCGATTATGCGAGACATCTTTTAGGTAATACCACTTATTTCCATAGAGTCTGCAAGAAGTCATTGGATTCGACGTGAATAGCCCTCCCTCAATATTGACAACCTGATCAATCAACTTATCGTAGTTTGCCGTGAACGTTGTACGAGGAATCCCGCAATGAACTTCCACCATGTCTCCAGTCTTTACGCTATCAACATGCTGGGCTCGTTCCAGATTCCACATCGACCGGTCAAGTCCATATCCAGTAACAACTTCAAATCCGTTGACTGAAACAGTGCATAGTAAATCCCAAATGCAACCATAGTTTAAATGAGATACTGGGCCTTCAAACATAACATCATAGACTGATTCGCTTTTGTTATTTAATGACTCATGAATCACATCGCAGCTTCTGTGTGCTTCGGTGGAGCACCTCTGTTGCCACGAG
>NZ_JBSYHW010000136.1:0-3428 GCF_056108345.1 Cyanobium sp. NIVA-CYA 375
CATAGATTCAACCTGCCCCATCTGATTAGGACGTCCACAATTTGGGCAGGCGGGGGCAAGGTTCGAGTGCTCTTTACCGCAGTCTTGACAGGTGAGTAGGGGCATCTGTTGCTAGTAATTTACCCATTCTTACTTAGCTTAGTCTGGCCGTAACAGTATTCAGAGCAGGCTGGATTAAGCAGTTGTCAAGCGACATCCGGATCCGGAGGGATTTCATGGGCATGGAGCCCGAGGAAGCGGGAAACCTCTATTTCTCACCGACCACCCTGCTGGCCCTGAAGACCAGCCCCAGGAGCGCGATCCACTGGGAGCGATAGGAGGCCCTCCGCCAGATGGGCATGGCCACCTCGCCTGGGGAGATGCGCTGAACCGTTATGCCCAGGCTGAGGAACAGATCCGGGAGAACGCCTGGGCCACCAGACAGAGCAGCTGGCACCGGAGGGGGTGGCCGCGGTCTGGCCCGGAAGCTCCAATCCGGTGATTTCCCTCTCCCCTATCTGGGGAAGTGGCCTAGCAAGCACCCTCCCGGGGGATCTGGAATCACACGAAAGAAAGGTTTCCGAGGGGCCTAAGGGGGACTCCATGTAAAGAAAACCATGTCCCATAGCTACTTCGACGGAGACACCACGCGGGCAGCCAAAGTCCGTTTTTCAACCAAAGCATCATCGAGCTGGGTGTAACTTATCAAACAAGACGTACTAATTCTCTGGTCTCCAATTATTCTGACAATACAAGGCTCCAACTCAAGCCTCTCTCTTTTTACGATCGCACATCTGGAGAGATCTACCGCGCCAGAAGGTGTTGGTGCAGCCGAGGTACCATCACCCTCCAGCTCTCGCTTCAGCGTAATGATCCGGGCATCCAAAGCTGCCAGGCTGCGACAGGCGGCAGCCTGCTTAGAAGTGATAACTCCTAAGTTTCGGGAAGTGTAAGTGCGCCCAAGAAGCATTGGCTGCTCATAACTTCCTCTGTCGCACTTGTAAAAAACACCTGGCCTTGCAGGGATGACAACAGCCTTAATGGCTTGAACTCCCTTTGCAGAGATCATGTACCGCACATCCTCTACTGGACCTTCAACTGGGAGATACTGAGCTTTTTCAAACTGAGCGTCGCAAATCCCCGCAACAAGGAGTCGGAGCTCTTCCTGTCTTCTATACGCCTCCACGAGCGGCTGAGCCTGCAACCCACCCTCAAATAGCAACAGCGCAACGATTAGGGGCCGAAAGAAAGAAGTAATGCTCATCGCTCCACCCTCCAGCTGGTCTCCTGGCCGTGCTTCCCAGCAGGCCGGAAGGTGAACCCGTATCTGGCGAAGGTGGTCCCTCGGGGTTTGGCCCCCACCAGAAGCTGGACCTGGGAGGTGGGAAGCTCCCAGCTATTCCTGGCCGCCTTCATCAGGAAGGAGAGCAGCCCATCCAGGTGGGAGACGGCCGAGCCACCAGCTCCTCCGGAGCCTCCTCGGGCTCCTCCAGCACCTGGGAGAGAGGTTGGACTTGAGCCCGGTGGGCAGGGGTGGTGCTTGTCATGGATGGGTGGAGTATCCGGACTTCTTTGGGTCAGGGAAACAGATTTCTGGAGACCTGCATTGCGATTGCAGCTGAGAGGCTACCGACTCTTTCTGAAATCATAGGGCTTCACTTCATTTCCCCAGCGCCAGACCCCTGCCGGTCACGCTCAGCCTGTGCCTCAGCTCCTAGATAGGCGTTCTAGTAACACCAGCTCAGGTACTGGCGGTAGGCGTAGGCCATACCAGCGCACCATCTCCAGATTTACGTTCCGACCACCGGCATAAACCTCGGCCACTGTTCTCCCGTAACGGTCCACCGTCTGCGGTCTGATCTCTACCGGGCCAGAACCCAGCAGTTGCTTCAACACCAGGGTGGCCTGTGTGCCGCTCTCCCCCTGGGCGGTTTCGGGTGCATCAATGCAAGCCATCCGGATCGTTACCTTCTGCCCATTGGCGGTGGTCACCCGAATGGTGTCGCCATCGCCCACTGATACCAGCGTTGCAGGACCAGCAGCGGCTGCAGCTACGGACTTCGGTTGGCTACGCCTTGGTGCTGGTGCGCTGTAAACAGATCGGCTTGGACTCGGGCTCGGGGTTGGGCTTGGGCTCCCGCCGCCGTGGCAGTGGAAGTCGCTTGTTTTCTTGTTGGTGTGGCAGCCGCTGGCATCCACCCCCGCCACCATGGGCTAGGGCAGCTGTTGGAGCTAATGCCAACGCAGCACTGGCAATAAGGACTGGCCAGCGCATAGGGCTACTTCTTTTAGGTAGTTATTCTATGACAAGTCCTTAAATCGGCCAAAGCATGGCCTGTCTTCAGATTTTATTGCCTGTTGTAGGCGGTGTTTTCATTATTAAACATTTGCCTACCTTGGGCGCATTCAGCACCTTCCAGTCTGGCGCCAAGACAGTTGAAATAAGGACTGTGTGCACATATCCAAGCGATTTTCTGTCAATGGCATAAGTCGACTTAAGGTTTGCAAACCATTGAAATTCAAAGTTAAACTGGTCAGGGGTAAACATCGCGGGACCCTGATAGACTTTCTTAAAATCCGTTAGTGAAAATCTTTCTTTTGCGCTGTCTAGGCTAATCTCTTGTTCCCCACACTTCAACCAAATTGACTTGGCTTAGGCGGGGCTGACAGCAGCGAACGAAGTGCCTATCAAGGCAGCAGCAACTAGAAGTTTACGCATGACGGTGAATTAGTTGCTGCATTATTGCCTAGCCCTGCAGCTGCCGACCATGAGCCTCTTATTCGATTTGATCGCTGACCTGCCCGAGGGCATAGCGGTGACGCCCCTCTTTGCTGCTGATAAGGCCGAGGCCCTGAAGGCTGCCAAAGAGTTGTTCCCAGGCCATCGGGTAACGGACGTGCTCAAGGAAGGCGAGCCCGGCACCTAACCCGCCAGGCGTTCGCCGCGTGGCTTGACCAGCAAGCTGCTTAGGTTTCCGTAGCAGAGTTGCGCCGCACCGCTGCTGATCAGCGCGCAGCACCAGTGGACATTCTGCGGAGACATGCTCAGACTTTGCTCAGAAGCCCTGTATTAATGGAAGTTGAGTACCTGCTGCCTTTTCTTTTTCCTTTGCTTGTCGGGGCGTTTGCGTGTGCTTTTTTCACCTCTGCTGTAGCTGGAATCAAGGGGCACGATGACGGCCCCTGGATGATCGGAGGCTTCTTTTTTGGACCGCTGGCGCTATTAGCCGCAGTAGGCCTCCCCGATCTGAAGTCCAGAAAATACCTTCGCCTCCTTGCAGAGCACCAGGGCGCCATAGAACCAGAACCCATTTCGCCTTCTCCACCCAGAGAGAAACCGCCTTCGCTCCCACGGCCTGGAGAGGAAGAGCAGGCTCCAATAGTGCACCTCGCCGCTGGCGAGGGTGCGCTCGATCGCCTGCTGGTTCATCCAGGCCACCATCAACACG
>NZ_JBSYHW010000137.1:0-3416 GCF_056108345.1 Cyanobium sp. NIVA-CYA 375
GGCTTCTCCACCGGCCTGCCGGAGCGGCTGCAGAAAGTCTCTGCCCTCCACTGTAGGAATTAGCAGAATAACTCTGGCATCTGTGGAGGGGAGGCTATCAAACCGATTAGTCATTTCGTGATTACGTTTCCGACTGGGATTAGCCTATCTTCACACAAGGCCATACTGAAACTGGTCCAAAATGTAAACGCATTTGGCTTCTGCCAAGGTTTTATGCACCAAACGGCCGAGGTTGGCGATGCTGATCATCTGATCGGAGCCAACGTTATAAGCCTGGAAAGCAAATGGAACATGTAGCTCTGGCAGAGGTAGGTTCTGGCGAAGATTTTGGGGTCAATTGAGCGGCTCACACTGCCCAGATCTCTGCAAGATGCAGGTGCAGAGCCGGAAACTCAGGGCCCGCCTCCAACACCTCAATCCCTTCAAATCGCTGTGGCTCGCCGCTGGCGGGCCACACCTCCACTGCCTGCTGGTGGGGGATAAGCAACCAACCGAGCCGGGCACCGTTGGCCTGGTAAGCGGCCATTTTGCTGCGCAGGGCCGTCAGAGCGCGGGGCCCTTCGTCGCTGGGGCTCGCGAGTTCTACAACCAGATCGGGGCAGAGAGGGGCGAAGCCGCGGCGCTGCTCGGGGGTGAGGGCCTGCCAGCGATCAAGACGCACCAGGGAGGCGTCAGGGCTGAGCACGGAGGCGTCGGGCAAACGGAAGCCAGTGGAACTGCCGAATACCTTCCACCCGCCCTGCTGATCAGCCCAGAGAAGCAGGCGCATCTCGAGCCGGGAATTGCGGGCGCCGGTTTCACTGCCTGTGGGCGTCATCACAATCAAGCTGCCATCGGCAGCCAACTCCAGCACCGCCTCCCGATTTTCGGCACAGAGCAAGGCGAACTGCTCAGGCGTGAGCCGCAGGCCGGGGGGAAACCGCAGCGGCGACAGGGCATGGAAGGGAGTAGGAGCGTCGAGTGAAACTGGGCTGGCAGAGAGGGTCATCACTCCAGACCGGTGGTTGACTTCAAAATAGGTCGGTCCCAGGCTCATGGTTCAGCCAGGCCGGATCTCATCAAGCTGCAGCTGCAGACCAAGGAATTCCTGGCCAGCCACCAACACTGCGAGCCCTTCGAATCGCTGAGGATCGCCGCTATCAGGCCACACTTCCACAGCTAGTTGGCGAGGGATGAGCAACCAACCAAGCCGAGCACCGTTGGCTTTCGTCGGCTGGGCTGACCCCAGTGGCACAGCTAAGATCGGAAAAATTCCGATGATCGCTTTGAAAACAGACAGATTGGTGCATCCACTGCGCCGGTTTGGGGCGGTGCCGCTGGCCCGCGAAGCCTTGGATGAGGTGCTCAGCCCCTACAGGCGCCCCAACGACAAAGTGAGCGAATGGCTGCGGGAGGGGGCCCTACAGCCGCTGCGACGGGGCCTGTATCTCACGGGAGCGCCGCTGCGCTCAACGCCCGTCTGTCTGCCGCTGGTGGCCAACCATCTCTATGGCCCCTCCTACGTGTCGCTCGACTATGCCCTGGCTCTTCACGGCATGATTCCCGAAGGGGTGGCTGAAGTCACATCGGCGTCAGTCAAGCCGAGCCGCAACTTCACCAACAGCCTGGGGCGGTTTTCCTACAGTCACATGCCCCTGCGCTTCTATGCGATCGGCCAGCAGCTTGGAGAGGGCCCAGCTGGGGAGAGGTTTCTGCTCGCGAGTCCTACCAAGGCGCTGTGCGACCGGCTGGTGCTGAGCCGGGAGCTGCCGCCACTCTCGCGCTCAGCGTTGCGCGGCTGGCTGCTGCACGACCTCCGGCTGGATACCGATCTGCTACGCGTTCTCAGCCTGGACGAACTGCGCAGTTGCATCAGCGCGGGGTTCAAGCAGCGCCAGCTGCGCACACTATTGCAGGTGATCGAGATGATGCAACAGGATCTGGGTTGATGGCAAAGACCTACCTCAATCCCGCACTGGAGCAGATGCTGAAGCGAGTGCCGCAGGCCAGCGACTCCGAGGGCAACCAGGCGCTGCGGGAGGTGCTGCAGGAGGTGGCTTTGGCGGGGCTGGTACGGCGAGGATTCTTTGGCAAGGCAGCCTTCTATGGAGGCACTTGCCTGCGCATTTTTCAGCAGTTACCGCGATTTTCTGAGGATCTCGACTTCTCCTTGTTGCAACCGGATCCAGATTTTGCCCTGCAGCCCTACCTGCAGGGTCTTGCAGAGGAGTTTGCAGCGCTGGGAATCCCGGTGGAAATCCGAGAGAAACAAAAAACAATCCGAACTGCCATCGTGTCTGCCTTTCTCAAGCCCAGCACCACGATGGTGCAGCTGTCCTTTGCCGGTTCTGCCTCCGTGAAGATCAAGCTGGAGGTCGACACTGACCCACCCCTTGGCTTTAAGACGGAGGAGCAGCTGCTGCTGCTGCCTTTCTCCTGCTACGTGAAGTGCTTTTCGCTAGCTGATCTGTTTGCAGGAAAGATGCATGCGCTGCTTTTTCGCCAGTGGAAGCAACGCGTGAAAGGCCGCGATTGGTTTGATTTCGAGTGGTATGTGCGCGGCGGCATCCCATTGCATCTGGAGCACCTGGCGGAACGCATACGGCAGAGTGGCCACTGGCCGAAGGAGCAGGACTTCAGCGCTGAAAACCTGCAGATGCTGCTCACAAAAAGAATCGCTGGGCTCGATGTGCTGAACGCCCGCCGGGACATTGAGCGCTTTGTTGTGGATTCTCAGCCGCTGGAGATCTGGTCACGAAGCTACTTTCAGCAGCTCGCACAACGCATTCAGCTGGTTTAGGGGTGCAGCTACAGAGCCTGGAATTCCGCGCCGGCCGTCAACACCTTTAGACCTTCCAATCGCTGGGGCTCGCGAGTTCTACAACCAGATCAGGGCAAAGCGGTGCGAAGCCGCGGCGCTGCTCGGGGGTAAGAGCGAACCAGCGATCGAAACGCACCAGGGAGGCGTCGGGGCTGAGCACGGAGTCGTCCGCCTTCCAGGTGGTGTCTGATCGGCCGAAGCGCTGGAGCTGGAACACCAGTTCGATGTTGCGCCCCCCGGTTTCGCTTCCGGTGGGCGTCATCGCCAGCACCTGGCCATCGGAGGCGAGTTCCAGCACCGCCTCACGGTTCTCTGCACATAGAAGGGCAAATTGCACGGGCGTGAGCCGCAGGCCGGGGGGAAACCGCAGCTGCGACAAGGTCATCACACCAGGCCGTTGGTCTCCTTCAGGATAGGGCGGTTCGGCGAATGGCGTCCGCCAGGGGAACGGTGACGCTGAGCCCCAGTTGCTGCTGCACCTTACTGATATCGGGCACGTAGCGGTTGCGGGCGGCGCCGGGGTTGGGCTGGCCAAGGATGTGCCCCCAGTTTCAGGAAAGTTGTCACCCCTCTGATCAGTACATCCGGGGGCTTGAGGACATGACTAATGCGTCGA
>NZ_JBSYHW010000138.1:0-3375 GCF_056108345.1 Cyanobium sp. NIVA-CYA 375
GAGCTGGCCATGACCAGCTCGCGGAGGGCTTCTCGCCTCTCCAAGTCGATGGGGGGTCCCGGAGCAGGTCGTTAGGGTAGACAGAGTGATTGGTGGGTAATTAAGGCTCACCACCTGCCCAGATAGCGCTTCAGCCTCGAGACAAACGCAGCGAATTGAGAGCAGAAGTGCTGCAGAATTCTTTAATCAAGTTTCGGTTGCTACTTTATAAATATAAATAAATTTCGGTACCATGTCTGGAAGCCAGTTGGCCTATTCCTTTCTTGACAAGGAATATCGCGCTCATGATCAAGCGGGTGGAGCCAAAAGACTACAAAGATTTGCTTCAGAGCTTATTGACCACGGCCCACTCTATGCACTTGCAAATTTTCGAATTCATTCTCCTGAGCCGCTACCCCTGCTTGAGAACTGGAAGTATTGGACAGATCCAAAGCCGGCATGGCTAGAAAGGCTAGTGCGCGCCTACCCGCCGAGACCTAGGCGAAAGGCCTATTTAGATGCGATGCTCAAGGAGGACCATGCCAGCGGAATCGAGGCTCATTACGATGTATCCAATGAGTTCTATGCGCTATTCCTGGATAGGCAATACAAGTTTTATACATGTGCTGATTTTCATGACAACCAGGAAACACTAGAAGAGGCGCAAGTCCACAAGGCTGAGTATATGCGTGAGCTGCTAAAGCTGTCTGGTAGTGAAAAGATTCTGGACCTAGGATGCGGCTGGGGGAGCATGCTCAAATTTCTTCGCGAGACGGGTCACGGCGGTGAGTTAATAGGTCTTACGTTATCCCAAGAGCAACTAACTTATGCTCAAAAACAAGAAGGATTGAGCGTTACTCTTTCCGATTTCATCACTGAGCCATTTGTCGGCGCGCCATACGATCGGCTCTTTTCAATTGGCGCGCTAGAACATGTGAGGCCAGCTGAGCTAGTATCTTTATACCAAAAGATGCACGATGCGCTAGCGCCAGGAGGACTAGCTGTACATCAGTTTTTCTCCTACAGATCTGATCCCTACCCAATATCTGTGGCGGTTCTCGAGTTATTTTTTCCCGGAAGTATGTTGTCGATGCACCGCAACCATATCGAGGCCGCCGAGGGCGCGGGATTCAGGGTTACCCATGATTCCATTCACGATTACAAGCCAACGATCAAAGCCTGGTATGACCGACTAGCCGCAAACCGCAACAAGGCCATAGCTTTAGTAGGTCTTGAGGTTTACAATCGATACATGACATTCTTCCCGATTGCCTGGCTATTCTTTCAGCAGGAGGAAGCCGATCTCCATCGCGTGGTCATAGAAAAAGCCACCTGTTGACCATGACTAGCTCATCGAACAGTGTCTGGTCAGCGGGTCTCCCCCAGGGCTAGGGCATGGACTGGCTAGACCAAGCCAGTCCATGCCCTAGCCCTGGGGCTCAGTAATTGGAGGCTTTATCCGCTCCTTGAACTTCCCTTGCGTTGTGGTGCTCAAGCCAGGCGGCATCACCCGGCCCTGGGATTTCCGGCGCGGACGCCGCGCAGCCGTTATTCCTGATGGCACAACACCCGGTGGCCGCCGTTACCGCTGCAAGGACATCGGCTCCTATGCCAAAGCCCAGGAGCTGCTGCGCCAGGGGCATAGCTATCTAGATAGCAATGGCGATGGAGAAGCCTGCGAAGCACTCCGTTGACAGTCATCTTTTCCCATATTTCGTAGCTGCACTACTGGTTGTTGCGGAGGCCTTGGAAGCAAAAGCTTGTCTACTGAAGCAGTAGATTGACATATCATGCGGCTTTAGCATATTATAAAATAACTGAAAAATTCACCATGTTTGCCGGCCCCGAGCTGCTCGCCAAAGTCAAGGAGCTAGGCGACGTCTCCAAGTCTGAGTTGGTGCGCGAATGCGGATACTTGAGTACCAAAAAAGATGGCGGCGAGCGCCTCAACTTCACTGCCTTCTACGAGGCACTGCTAAATGCCAAGGGAGTGAACCTTGGCACCGATAGCGCCGGCAGGAGCACTGGCAAAGGTGGCCGCAAGCTGAGCTACACCACCAAGATCCAGTTCAACGGCAATCTCATGGTGGGCAAGGCCTACACCGCCATGCTCGATCTCAAGCCAGGTGATGAGTTCGAGATCAAGCTGGGCAAAAAGCAGATCAAGCTGATTCCTTTGGGCAGTACAGAAGAGGAGTGAGCTGCTCCTCGGTTGAGCTGCCTGCCGCTCTTCAAGAGAAGCCACCGATCACCAACACAACCAGCTGGCGGAGTTGCTGCAGCTCGATGGGAGTCACGCAGCAAGCGGTGGCGTCTGTGATGCGAGTCTTGGCCACACAGGTCAGGTTCTGTGGCAGCAGATAGCTCACCTTCCTGCAGCCGTTGGTGCTGTTGGGTTGGAGCACGACAGTCAGATCGGCCATCGCTAGCGAGGGGTCGCCAGTCATCGGCACCACCAGCACTGTTGGATAGGCAGGGTCAAACAGCTCGCAGTCCTGCACGACTACAGCTGGCCGCAGCTTGTTGGGCTCGGGAGGCAGAGGGTTCAGCCCAGGGTCGTTTGGATCTTTGCGCCAATCAACTGTGATGATCTGCCCAGCCCTCAAGTCCACGCCTGTCTTCAGCGGTCGAGGGGTTCAGGCGTGGCCCAGTCGGCAATGAAGGCACTGGCCTCCGCATCGCTGGCGATGTGCTCTGCCACGGCTTTGCTCTGCGAACGGATCCGTGCCCGCAGAGCATCCATAGCGCTGAGCGAGCTGCTCACCTGCACGATGCGTCGTCCCCCGCGCTGCCTGCGGCGCACGGAGAAGGGAGCCTCGGGCTGTTCAGTGGCGTAATCGGCAGGGGTCATGGCGGCAGGTGGCCTGCGCTGACAACACGGAGCCACACCTCAACGGTAAGCCCAATCCCACGTTCAAGCTCAGCTGCCTGGGCGTCGCTGAGCCAAAGCCAGCATCTCCAGCGCCTGGCCCTGCTGCTCCTGCCGTAAGGCCTCCGGTGCCTCGATGCGTAGGGCACTGCCGTGGGAGAAGAGCCAGCGGCGCAGGGCGACGCCGCGGGCCAGGATCCAGGGCGGCAGGTCGATCTCCAGCGGGTGGGGATGGCTGTCGCCGCTGGGGTTGGGCGTCAGCACCTGGGCCAGCTCCGGATGCACCCAGTCGGCTGTCGTGCCGTGGGCCGCAGACCTGGTCTCCGCTTGCTTAGCCGGCCGTTCCAGCCGGATCTGGTCGAGGGAGAAGGGAAGCTGTCCCTGGCGAATGGCGGCGTAGGCCTCGCTCTTGCAGGACAGGCGCAGGGTCTGCAGCTGGCGGCGGCGCTGGGTAGCGCCCCTCCGAGTGGTGTAACTCAGGAGGTCCTGTGACCCTTTCCGGAGGGTGAACAGGAGCAGTCAGAGGA
>NZ_JBSYHW010000139.1:0-3228 GCF_056108345.1 Cyanobium sp. NIVA-CYA 375
AGCCAATGCGATCCGCTGAGTCTAGAAACAAATGAACCGAGTAGACTTCTGCGTGTAAATGACTTCCAAGGGCCCATTTCCTGTTTATTTGATTGTGACTCTCGGCTGGCGGCTGAGGAGTGAAATTGTCAAAAGCCTTGGGAGATCTGAAGGCGCTTGGTACTAATCCCCAATTGGCATCACTCTGCCCCCTGAAAAGCATCGTGGCCTTTCCGATCCTCGAGGCTTCGATGTGGCTCGATGTCCGGAACCAAGTGTCCTTAAGAAAGAAATCAAGAAAGTCGCTAGCGGTAGAAATGAGCTCGTCGGTTGTGAGCATGCGTGCTGCCTTGGCCTCTAATGAATATTTTCTTGCTGTGCATGTAATTTGCAACCCGGCCACCAACCGGCAGCCGGGCCTGAGCCCACGGCTCAGCAGACCGAGACGGTGCAGCCGGGGGTGCCCTGCAGCTTGCGGGCAAAGGCAAACGCCTTCTCGGCAGGGATCAGCCGCATCTTCTTGACGGGCTTGCCGCGGCGGCCCATGAACTCGACCTCACAGGGGGTGGTGCCGAGCTTCTGGACCCCGGGCTGATAGCGGTGAACCAGGAGCAGGCGGACTTCGCAGACGGGGCCTTGGGGAGTGGCCATGGCTGGGGTGGAGCGGAGAACACCGACCAAGCGCCCCGCAGACGCAGTGCTGGCCAGGGGCGAGCCCCGCGAGCCTCGCGTCAGCCCTGGCCCGCACAAGCCGCAGGGGCATGCTGCAGAGGGGTTTCGCTCAGCCCCGCCAGCCACGCCCCACTGGCATGGATGCTGATCCGTGCTGAACGCCCACCGCGCCCGAGGGCAGAGCTGCTCCTCAAGCCCCCTGGGATCGAGGCGTGCCCAGCGGCCCGTCAGACCTGATGCGGCCCGCCGCGCAGCGGCGCTCTGGCTGCCCGCGCTGCAGCACCCCCGCCAGCGTTCGTCTGTGCCCTGGGCATCGGTCCCGGCCTGGCTGGTGGCAGGGTCTTACCTGGTGGCTATCCCCTACTGGAGCTGAGGACTTCTTTGGCCGGAGCCGCGGAGCCCGAGCAGGCGCGAAAGGCGGAGCCGCGCAGGCTGAAAGGGGCCCAAGGGCCCCCTGCAGGATCAGGCAGCCGGCATGGACCCATAGCGCTGCAGCCCGCCGCGGCGCAACGACGCCTCGGCTTCCACCTGCTGGCGGTAGCTCAGCTCGGCTTCTGCTTCCAGGGCGCTATCGATCTCATCGACCCGCGCCAGGCACTGCTGGATCGCCGGCAGCACCTCCTCCTCCAGCCGGGAGATCTCCTCTTCTCCATAGGGCCGATCAATCCAGGTGCGCCGTAGCGGCCGGCCGGCATGGCCCCTGAGGATTGATTCGATGGCTTTGCCGCAGGACTCCAGCAGCAGGAACGGATCCTCCTCTGGCCGGCAGAACGGTGAGGCGGCAGCAGAGAAGCCAGTGGACTGGATAGCCATGACGATCGGCGCCCAAACGGCGCAGCGACGGGACCGATCCCAGCGGAGGCCTGGCCGTAGGCCGGGCCTCAGACTGGAGAGGCCCGGAGCAAGCCCCCCGCTCGCTCCCAGGCGTCAGCGGTCCATCCGCGACAGCGCTGCTCCACCCAGCAGCGCCAGCAGCAGCTTGAGGGTGGAATCAAAGCCGCCCTGCAGCTGCTCCAGCGTGCCGGGGCAGATCTGCCCGATCGACCGCCCCTCCAGCGCCCGCTGCCCGCACACCCCGGCGGCGAGGGAATAGATCAGCAGCTGGGTGCCGATCACCACCGCCAGGATCCGCAAGACGAACCGCTCGCGGTCAAACGGCGGCCTGGGCGGCCGGGGTTCTGGGTTGGCTTGCATCGCCGCTCCTCCGTCGCGATCAGGCCCCAGCCGGTGGCCGCACCTGTCCGGTCGTCACTTTTTTTCCTGGAAGACCCCCACATAGATGGTGCCCTGCCGGTAGAGGGGCAGCACCTTGTCGCGCAGATCGGCGTTGTGCAGGCGAACGCAACCGAGGGTGGGGTGCAGGGGCTGCTGCGCTGCCCAGGCCCCGGGCCAGCCGCAGGCCGATCCACCGCCGTGGAGCATGATCCCGGCCCGGCCGTGGGCCACCTCCTGACCCTCCAGCTCCTCCATGTCGAAGGAGTACCAGCCGTAGCCCATGGCGGTATCGCTGCAGGGCGGGTTGGGGTTCTGCTCGTAGTCGGCGTAGAGCTGGCCGAGCCGGTAGAGCCCAGGCGGCGTATCGGTGCTGGTCTGGGTCCAGTCGGTATCGGCGCCTTGGCCGCGGGCCAGGCAGGGGATCTTCCAAAGGAACTGGCCGCTGTGGTCGTAGGCCTCCATGTCCTGGTCGCGGTCATTCACCAGCAGGTAGGAATCCCCGGGCTGGACGGGAGCTGCCAGCTGCGGGCCAGCCATGCCGGCTTCCTCTGAGCCGCGCGGATCGAGGCCGCCGCTGGGGACTGCTGGCGCCGGGGGCGCAGCGGGTTTCTGGCTGAAGGTGAGCGCCCAGGGGGCCTGCTCATCGAGGACGGCCTCGCTGCCGGGCAGGGCAGCGATCGCGGCATGAAGGGTCCAGACGCCGGAGACCTGCTGGGGTTCACCGCGAAAGGCTTCAAAGCGGTCCTGGAACCGCTCGGGGGTCATGGGGCTGGCCATGGGCGTGGTGCTGCTGAGCCCTGTTGCCAGTGCTGGCTTGGGGCCGCCGGCTGCGGGCACAAAGAGAGCGCCCCAGCCGCAGCCGGGGCCGCCCCCTCAGAAGGGCAGCTCGCTCTCGGGGCACCAGACCGGCACCGAAGCTGGCGTGGCCACCTGGCGCTCAAAGAGCAGATCAGCGCAGAGCTGCTCCAGCCGCTCCAGAGGAGCAGGGCGGCGGGCCGAGGCCTCTTCCCAGAGCAGCTCAAGGGTGCGGGAGCTCAGGAGCTGGAAGGCGCGGATCCGGGATGCGGAAGCCATGGCAGGCGTAGCGAAGACCCCGAAGCAGGCCGGGCGGGGTCAAGGGGCAGCCCCGTCTGCAATGCGGAGCGCAGCGCAGCCAACGCACCAGTCCGGCTGACTCGCGTCAGCCCTTGAGGCCGCCCGGACCATGAGGAGGGCTGCGCGTAGCCGATCCACCAGGAGCTGGGCCACCACGGTTCTGTCTCCTCGGTGGTTGGGGCGTGGGGACACCTGACACTCCTATGGATTGTCAAGCCCTCCACGCCTCCGTGATCGGCTGGTAGTTGCCCGGTACTTGAGGGGCAG
>NZ_JBSYHW010000140.1:0-3215 GCF_056108345.1 Cyanobium sp. NIVA-CYA 375
GCACCACCCTGTTCATCCTTAGCGCCGACACCACCCCCGAGGATGTGCGGGAGTGGTTCATGGAGCGTTGCGCAGCTGGCGAAGTGCCTACCCGTGCTGAGGTTGCCGAACGGAAGCGCACGGCCAGCACCAGCAGCTCGACAGGGTGCGGCTCTTTTTGCAGTTTTTGCATTGTTTCCAGGGGTGAATGGTTCGGGGTCCGGGCCATCGCTTCCAGGCCATCGGACCCCAGGTGCCCCCCGGACGGATCGGTCAATCAGGTTGTCGAGGTGATGGTGCTGGAGCCCCCTCTGCCTCCCACGCTGCCGGTCTGCATCAGCGGCGGCGGTGTGGTCGCGGGGCTCAGGTTCTGCCGGCGGCGGCCCATGGCCTGCGCTGCCGACTCACACACCTTAGCGCGGATATCTCAGTACGCCATCACTAGCTGGCAGGTAATCGCGGAAGCAAACCGGATCTTTGGTTTTGACGGCTGGCAGCGTCAGACCATCGCCGTCCGCTGTGTTGCCCAGGCAGAACGAACCATCGGCAGAGATCAGAAGCACGGCTGGGGTGTCACCTACACCGCCCGCGTACGCATCACCGTCACAGCGGGGGGAATGACTCCTCTGGTTCGAGAGGGCACTGGCGCCGGCCATGGCATCGACGTGGATCTGGGCCAGGCCCATGAGTCCGCCATCAAGGAGGCCGAGACCGATGCGATGAAAAGGGCGCTGATGACCTTTGGTAATCCGTTTGGTCTGGCGCTCTATGACAAGCAGCAAAGGGAGGTCACCAGTTCAGCCACTACGGCCCCAGCCGCAAACCGCAGTAGCAGGCCAGCAGAAGCGGCGCCCCGGCAGCAGCCCCAATCACCTGAGCAGCAAGAGAAAGATCCAAGCCTTGACCCGCTCGATCCAGGCACAATCCAGCAGATCCTCGACACCGTTCGGGGATTGCCCCGCCCTGCTCTGGAGGGGTTTACCAAGGCCTTCCGCAAGCGGTTCCAGGTGCCGGAGGAGGCCGCATCGATCGCTGATCGAATTTGTCAGCGGCGGCACCACGACTGGATTGAGACGTTTCTGGTGTCGCACCGATAGGTGCGCTAAGCAAATCAGCACCAGACCCAGCCAGAAACAGCCGCTATCCACCACGGCTGAGCCGATCAGGCGGGACGCGACAGGGGCAACCGTGCTAGTACATGCGTACGCATTGGCAATGATTCATGGGTGCCCCTCTCCCCCGACCCGCGGCTCTGGCCGCCAAGCTTGAAATCCCGATCGAGGAGTGGCCCTACCTCGATGAGGTGGTGCTGCTCAAGACCCGCAGCAGCAAGGTCTGCATGACCTGCCACTGGTTCAGGCACCACGCCGGGGTGAATTGCATCCCGGTGCTCACCTGTCAGCTCAATCAGGGGCTGATCGCCCATGGCGAGCACCTGACACGCCGCTGCCAGGGCTGGACTGATGACATGACCCGGCAGCAGGGTTGGGCGCCGGAGGTGGCCTGAGCAGCTCTCGATGAACGTCACGAACAGTCCCGGCCGGCCGCCGCTGTCTCCACAAGAGGCCTGGCTCAGCGATGGCCGCCAGGTGCTCCATTTCCAGCCGCGGCGCTACGACCGATGGAGTCAGAGCCTGGAAGTGACTTTTGGAGAGTTGATGCCCAGTGGAGAGCCGCCGCTGCTCAAGCACCGCAAGCAGCTGAGCCGCGAGCAGGCCATCAAGCTCTGGTGCCAGAAGCGGCAGGAGGGTTGGCGGGCGTATCCGCCGCAGTGGAAGCCGCCGCAGCCCCTGGGCTTAGGGGATTGACCATGAGGAAGCGACCGACTGGCTCACTTTTCAATGTCGCCTGATCAGGGCGACCCCGCGCTCAAAGCAGCGCCCGCACACTGGCCATCTGATGCTGGATCTGGGGGTGCTCCCCAGGGCCTTGGGAGCACAGAGCGCGGCCCAGGTCCGCGCCTTCGAGGAGGTATTTGAGCCGCTGGGGCTCACTGCCTTGGCCATTCAGGTGCTCACCGGCCTGGGGATGGACTGTTCAGTCCGTCCAATCCGATCGGCATGTTGGGGCAATCGACACCGGTCTCTATCGGGACAAATGGGAGCTCATGAAGGGCGCTTCCTGGCAGCCGTTTCATTCCAGATCCACCAGCTCGAACTCCACGGCCAGGCGCACCACTTCCTGAATGCGCTCGGTGACTTCAAACGCACGCTCCTGCGCCGTGGGGGCGTCCAAGCTTTCGCACACGTAGCTGCAGACTCCATCCCAGCTCGCCACCAGTTCCAACTGCTGCTTGGCTTCCCCGCTCAGCCCTGTGGCGGCGATCACCTTGGCGACTAGGTCGTGATCCCAGATCAGGGAACCCCAGTTGCCAGCACCCAGCAGGTTTTCCCGCATCAAG
This sequence comes from Cyanobium sp. NIVA-CYA 375, assembly GCF_056108345.1. Lineage (NCBI taxonomy): Bacteria > Bacillati > Cyanobacteriota > Cyanophyceae > Synechococcales > Prochlorococcaceae > Cyanobium > Cyanobium sp. NIVA-CYA 375. The sequence goes on from NZ_JBSYHW010000140.1 coordinate 2,381, forward strand.
CGCAGAATTTTGAGCACCATCTCCGCTGAGCCCGCCTCCGGCTCAATAAGGGAGTCGATAAGGGCGTGGCCATACAGAAACAGCCAGGCTTGATTCTCTGGGCTACAGCGCACAGCCTCGGCAAAATCCCTCATCAGCGGCGGCATCGTGTCGGGGTCAAAGCTCATGCGAGCCTCCGGCGATCGGCGCTGAGCCGCAGGGCTTCCTGCACCGCCTCGATACAGCGGTGGGATGTTGGCAGGGACTGCGTGGGCGGGTGGACAGGGCAACGGCGATACAGAAAGCCATCTTGCGGCCAAGCCGGCCTAAAGCACTGAAAAACGCGATGACTGGTGGGTAAACCTACTCAATGTCGGCGCGTCGGGCAACGAACACCAGCAGCCCTCAAGCGGGCGCCCAAAGGAACACAGAGAAGCGACAATCCGAAACTATGCGACTTCTGCATGATTCTGAGTGGTGGCATAGCCGGTCACCCTGAAGGCGGTTGCACCGGCATGACAGGATGGACGCAGGTCTTATAACTTCTCGCTGATCAGTGGTTAATCCAGGGATCCGTGCTGAAAACGTAGTACATGCTACAGATTACCCATCTACTCGTTGTTGGCAGAAAACCAACAACGGGAGCTGTCTCCTGTGTGGGCAACTGCTTGCAAGACCGAAGATTGGAGGTCACACAGGCACACATCTGCCAACCGACAAGCTTCTGCGCTCCCATCTTATTCTGATTGTTGACAGATCAAGGCCTTCTTTCCATTTCTGTACGGGATTAGATCGAGAGCAATTCGTAAAGCTACCGACAAGCTTGCCGTATATACTCAGGGCGCACATGACGACA
>NZ_JBSYHW010000141.1:0-3170 GCF_056108345.1 Cyanobium sp. NIVA-CYA 375
GGAGGCTGAAATGCGGGCATTGCTGCGCAAGGCCGAGATCATCGACGCTCAGGAGGACGGCCAATACGGCAAGGGCAAGCGAGGTGACGAGCTGCCGGAAGAACTGCAGCGGCGCTCCAGCCGGTTGGAGTGGATCCGCAAGGCCAAAGCTGAACTCGAGGCAGAAGCAGCAGCCGGCAAGGCACGTCAACGCGATCACCAGGCAGAGGCCGCTGAGCAGGAGGTCGAGGTAGCCGACGCCAGTGGTGATGAGACGCGCAGCAAGCGGGCGGCACGCCGCAGCCGTGGTGCGCGTAAGCGGGCCGATGACGCCCAGAAGCTGGCGATCGAGAAGGCAGCAGCTGCTCGCCGAGACCTGAACAAGGCTGCAGCCGCTGACAAGGCAGATCCATTGGCGATGCCGCAGCGCACACTCCCAACCGATGCGGCCGGCCACCCCAAGCCCAGCGCGCAGCGGAATTTCACTGATCCCGATAGCCACATCCTCAAGGGCGCTGACGGCTGGCTGCAGGGCTACAACGCCCAGGCCGCCGTCGATGGCGACCACCAGGTGATCGTGGCGATCGGGGTGAGCAACCAGGCCAGTGATGCGGTGCACTTGTTGCCCATGCTGGAGCGGACCCTGGCCAACACCGGTCAGCGGCCCGATGCCTTGATCGCCGATGCTGGCTACTGCAGCACCGCCAACCTGGAAGCCTGCGAGGAAGGGGGCCTCAACTCCTACATCTCCACCAGCCGCCAACAGCACGGCCAGCGGCCCAGGCCATCACGGGGAAAGCCGCCGGCAGATCTTGATGCCCGCGGGCGGATGGAGCGAAAGCTCAGATCCAAAGCCGGTCAGACCGTTTACGCCCTGCGCAAGACGATTGTCGAGCCGGTGTTCGGGCAGATCAAGGGTGCCCGAGGTCTGGATCGGTTCTGGTTGCGAGGGCTGGAGAAGGTGAACGGGGAATGGGCGCTGATGGCCACCACGCACAACCTGCTCAAACTGTTCCGGGCCTCGCTGGCAAGGGCCTGAGGAGCTGGCCCGGTTCGCTGCGGCTGTGATCAGGTCGTCCGCGTCCGGGATCACCGGAGATCAATCACGGCTGCTGACTGCTGGGCCTTGGCGCAACGTGCGACGCGCTCCTAGCTCTTCTCCTGGTCTCTGCCCGCTCACCACGTGCCAAGCTGTCAGCACCGTGTAACGGTTGCTCTCACGCTTCACGAGCACCCCTGACCCCTGCGTGGCACCTTCTATACGCACAGTGATGGATTGGGCAACCTTGGCGACCGCTTCTGCACTCTGTGCATGAGCGGGTACCTGGGTAACCAACACTGCCCCCATGAATGCCGTAGTGCCCAGCAGCAGTGGAGGGACGGCGGGGAGCAGCAGAGCAGCAACCGAAGCAGACAGGTGGCGCATCAGTCTTGTGCAGTTGCGATAGCAAATTTGAGACAACCACGACATTTGGACACCTGCTTGACGTTTCACCAGCAGGCAGCCAATCAGCTCAGGTGCCACCTCTTCTGCGGGCCGGCAGAAGAAGTCTTGGGGGAGGTTTTGGGAAGGCGTGGTGGCTATGGTAGTGGGAAGATGGCCTACTTGCAAAAAAGCAAGCGAACTACATCACGGCAGTTCGCACTTAGACGCCTGACCAACCAAGTTCATATAGCTTTTATCGTTTTTATTTGGCTCGCGGTATATATATGCGTTATAGCTCCTTATTAGCAGCTCTAAAGCAGCAGGACACCCTTTCAAGGCAAGTTTACGAGATTGCCCGACGACAGCCATCAAACCACTAAGACTTGATGTATCATTGTGAAAGTTCCGACCTGCATCTAGCAAAGACTCAGCATAAGAGGGTGACTGTAAACATACGACAGTACTGCAAACCGCTAAAAAACTTAATTTCACGCCTAAGAAAATTGAAAACGTATTTATTCAATCACTGAGCCGCCCCCGCGGCGCACAAAATGAAACATATTGTATTTAATTCTAGATTTCTCCGCTAGAAGCAAGAGGGTTCCAGGCAGTAGTGGCGGGTTCCTCCCTTGAGTACGCTTCCGTTTCCACAATCACGCCCTACAGCAGCTCGCAATCCGCCTGGCGTTTCACCAGCAGGCAGGCGATGAGCTCGGGGGCGACCTGCTCGTCGGGGCAGACGAAGAAGAATTAAGGGAGGTGCTGGGGGAGCTTGGTGGCTATGGGAGTTGCTTTGGAGCGCCCGCGTCCCAGGATTTGGTATTAATCCCTGGGGACCTCAAGCCCGGCTACGCCGGAAATGACCCACCTGAGTTACACCACTTGTAGGGTCGAAAATCTATTATACCCTACATTGGATCGAGAAGTTGATCTAGGCCAAAGTGCAAATCAAAGCACTAATTTCAGCTGTTTGCGCCTTAACTGTCCTTCCAGCCACGCCGACAACAGCAATTCAACGCGCGGGGAGACGCTGGAATCACGGCTGGAGGAGATGGGGGTGCTCAAATCCTTTTCCAGGCCAAGGGTCTCCTACGACAAGCCGTACTCGGAATGCCTATTCCGTACGATCAAATACCGGCCCGACAACCAAAACCAGCCGTTTACCAGCAAAGACGACGCGTGCCAGTGGTTGGCGTCGTTCGCGGACTGGTACAACCACCAGCACCGGTATAGAGGCATAAAATTCGTGAGACCCAATCAGCGTCACAGTGGAACCGCAAAGGCCATTTGCTAGCACCGAGATGAGGTCTACGAGGCCGCCCGTCAGGCCATCCGACCCGCTGGAGTCGAAGCACCCGGTGTGGGCGTCAACACGCAGATCCGTGAATCAACCATCCACCTCCAGAAATGAACGAAGAAACATCATCATTGGCGATAGCTGCCTAAACAACAGTAGAAGCATCATCTTTCCTGATAGTCACCAAACCAGCCTGGACGCACCAACCGCCTTATGACTGACTGTAATCAAGGAGGCAAGATAGCCAAGATACTATTGCGCCAATTACAAGTAATGGCACTGAAGCCAAAGCCAAGCCATGGATGGGCTCGATCACTCTATTTAATTTTCGCAATACTTCCAGGACATGTTTATGCAATACCAGCTCCATGGTTGCTCGACGAATCACAGAAGCGAGCAGAAACAAAAGCCGATCTTGTTACAGAGGCAACAGTTCTTAGCGTGACACAAGTGTTCGGAAAATCCATC
>NZ_JBSYHW010000142.1:0-3167 GCF_056108345.1 Cyanobium sp. NIVA-CYA 375
ATCAACACAGCACCTCTTTGCTGAAAATAGACTCTGTAACCAGGGCCAAAATTAATCCGCAGCTCAGATACTCCAGCACCTACGGGGCGTACATCACCTGGATTGCCGCTAATGAGGCGCTCAACCCTGGCTTGCACGATCGCCTTGGCCCTCAGATCCCTAAGACCCCTGAGCCAACGCGCGAACTCATCGGTGCGAAGGAGTGAAATCACCTACCCAGTGTAGCCCTTTGGCTACGGAAAGGCAAGGCAAGGGCATTGGCGCCATCCTGTGGGCGAAGCCGCTCGCCATCACCTGGCCGCAAGGAGCGGCTAGCAAAGCAGAAGGCCTACGGCGGCGGCTCAGGTGGATGGCAGGGTTAGGTTGCGCCAAACAAATCGTGGAGAAGGTTCCCCTCCTCTTCTTTTAGGACAACCAGATCCGAGTAGACAAGGCCGAACACCGAATCGTCGTCAACGGCACCATAGTCATGAGCGAGGCGATTCCTAAAATCAATGATAGCCCTTGAATTAGATATTGAAAGAAATAAGCGCTCATCAAGCACGCTGATTCTGCGAAGAGCTTCGCTAATGATGATAAATTCTCGCTCCACTGACGACCTGACAGCGCGCCAGGCTCGATACTCCTCCAAGAAGACAGCCTCGGTCACCTCTTCAATCGCAACGCAAGCATCATAGATATCCTGCAAATACGCAGATACATCACGTGCCATAAATAAGCTTCTTCGTCCGATCAATCTCGCTGGCGATGACCTTATTCTTGACAGCACCGCTCATTACCAAGTCAACCTCGCCCTGAAGGATCTTGCTAAATGCAGCACGAGCCTCTAGGTAAATATGGAATTTCTTGGAGATATCGATAGGCCCAAATTCTACAAGAAGATCAACATCGCTGTCTCCATGCCTGAAGTCTTCTCTGAGAGCAGAGCCAAAGATAAATAAGCGCTCGATACCGTATCTCTGGCAGGCTTTTGCGATCTCTTCTCGCTTCTCATCAATGATCATGGGCATGAGACGCAACCCCTCAAGCCATCTTAGCCGGATACGAGAGCGGCAACAGGAGGCAAGCACCTATGCCGCGTCAAACTAACGCTCGCCATCACCTGGCCGCCAGGAGTGTTCGGAGAAGTAGAAAGCCATTCGGTGGCGGCTCAGGTGAATGGCGATGTTAGAAGTCACTCCTTGAACTTCTCAAAGTAAGCAGGGTCAACATCGTACACAGTTCGCTTGAAGACACCAAGCTCAACCCGCTGGAACATTTCAACCAGCTTATCCCCGTCAACAAGCTCGACTTGAGGTGCGCCTTCCCTACTCGCTTCCTGGATAGCAGCATTACTAAATCCTGATGTAGTAATAATGATTCCCTTTTCGGCTCTGCCTATCATTGTATTCCGGAAGTCGCCAACTTGAGCGCGAGAGACTAAGTTGCCTTTGGCATAGCGTTTGCATTGGAAGAGTACCCTGAAGCTTACAAATGGGTTGATCTCAAGAGTTCCATAACCATCAATTCCACCATCCGCAGAGCCACCCGTCACTTCAACGTTCTCAAAACCTGATTCTCTGAGAAGCTCTCTGCAGACCTTCTCAAAGCCTGTAGGACTTATTGATCTCAGGGTACTTAGCAAATCAAGCTTTTCGCCTTCATCTGGATCTTCCGTTGAGTCTTGTGGAGGCAACAGCTCCTGTTCGGCTTCTGGTGCTTCTCGTTTCTGCTTCCGGTTCTCGGCGTGAATGGAAACCCACTTCAGAAAGATATCGCGTGCTTCCTTGTCACCAAGATGAGCGTGGCGGCCCTTCTCCGTCAGCGTCCAAGTTCCATGCTTAGACGAATCCAGCAGACCTTCCCAGACAAGATACTGTCTTGCCCAAGCGACTTGGTTATGGAACTTGCTCCCACCCGACTTGAGAGTCTGATCCAATAGTTCATCTGGTAAGCCTAGATTTTTCGCTATGCGCACAGAAACCTCTCTCGGCCGCCCTGAATCCCCTAGATCCCTAAGCGCATCTAGGAGGGGTCCGAACCATCGAATGAACTCAGCCTGAGCCTTCTTCGCCATTACGAGGAGGATGCCACGTCAGTGTAGTTGGCTTGCGCCAGGCCTGCTTTCCTGTACTTCTAACGCTCAAGATCAGAAGCGGGCGAGCGAACCTCGGCATTGCCGATTTCCTCCGCTCCCGTCTTCTGTATCTTGATGTTAGAAGGTCCACTCATCGGTAGACATCTCTTCTATGGCCGACCTTAACAACGTCGACAACACGCGACAGATCATCGACAGAGTAGATGACCCGATAGTTGCCTTAGCGGACACGATATAGGTTCGGCCTACCCGCGAGCTTTTCAGACCCTGATGGCCGCGGTTGAGTTGCCAGTGATTTGATCTTCTCAATCAATCGTGACAATGACGCCTTGTCCGATACCGCCTGTAGCTCCTTGGCTGCTGATGACTTAATCGTGAGGCTATAAACGGCCACTATCTCTAAGGCTTGTGACAAACTCATCGAAGCCAGCGCTTGGCTCAGCTTGCCTCTGATCAGCATCTCTCAAATCATCAGCATCTTCAGCCAATGTCATGCGAACTGCTTCATTGACCATGTCCGATATTGAGCGGTTACATGCAGCAGCTCTTAGGCGCAGTGCACGATGTACATCCGCGTCAAAATAAATAGTAGCCCGTTTCGCTTCATCCATTTCATGACCATAGCGCTTTGACGTCAGAACGTCAAGACGGCGGCGCTTTCTGCCATCCTCTGATCCTTCTAACGTGTTAGGCATGAGCGGCGGTCAAGACCGCTCAGGTTGATAACTAGCTGACGCCGTCCGTTCGATGCCTTTGTTGGGCGGCGCAGCAGACTCCCTGGGAAAGGTCGAGTCACGCACCAATCTGCACCAAGAGCTTGCTAGCACGCTTGGCGACGGAGCGCCGCTCGTCGTCTTGCAGCGCCTCAAGCCGAGGGATGAGCCAATCCTTGAGGGACTCATCATGAGCCGACCACTCAGCGAGAGCCTCCATTGAGTTGTTGAGGACGATCCAGTCGTCCCACTCCTCCAAGTTGGACATGAGCAGGTTCTTCGCCTTCTCCTGCTGAAGCGCGTCGGTGACTTTCAGGAAAGTTGTCACTCCTTGGCTGCCATTCAGGCGGCCTTGATTAAGGGTAGCGCCATGAGCG
>NZ_JBSYHW010000143.1:0-3034 GCF_056108345.1 Cyanobium sp. NIVA-CYA 375
GGGATCGATCTTGCGCCCGCCGCGAAGTAGGCGATCGCACGCTATGAGAAGCAGGGCCTCGCCCACCTACTGATCTGCATGGCGAAGACACACCTTTCGCTCTCGCACGATCCGAAACAGCTGAACCGCCCCACGGGCTTCACGGTGCCAATCCGCGACATCCGCGTTTATTCGGGCGCCGGGATGCTGGTACCTCTCTGCGGCGACATGCTCCTGATGCCGGGCTTCGGCGCCCAGCCTGCCGCGTTTGGGATCGATATCGACGAGAATGGCGAGACGATTGGACTCTTTTAAAGAGAAGCTAGTACGCTGAAATAGCCGCGTAATGGATACTTTTTCGGAGAAGATTTAGTCTTATGGAGTAATACAAGCGGGCTCTACTTCTGCGCGCATCGACGCAGGATCGACCCCAGAATTCCTCTCCTGACCCGAGGCTTTTCTGTTGTCAGCTCTCAAGCAAATGGTGATTAGGCCTTGTAGCTCAGCAAGGCAGCGGACAGAGCAAGGGTCCCGGCAGGCGGCAGGTGCGCCAGTCGCCATTGGTGCTGCTTACCTCCACCCCAATCCAGCTGCTGGGATGGTCAGGCTCGCTAAAGAGACCAATCCATTCGATGGCATCGGCGATGGCGTCATCAAGGGAGCTGTACTGACCGTCAAGCTGTAGGTGCGGCTCGCAACTGCCGTCGATGAGCCGGTAGCTGCGCTCAAGCGACTGACCTGCTGTGCTGCGCCGAGCAGTGGATCCAGATGCCTGCACATCTCTCCTTCTTGGGTAATCACCATGGCCAGCGCAAGGTGCACTTAGCTGTATCGCCAGGAACACTTTGATTAGACGTTACAAGGGGCTCGCTGCTGGCAAATAGTGGGGCAAGCGCAGTTGAAAGAGGTGGTGGGTCCTGGGGCTGGCGAGCACTCCCCTTGGTCTGGCCCGGCAGCAGCAATCGCGCAAGGGCTAACGCAAGTCGCTGCGCGACCCTTGCGCGCTGCTGGCTTTTCCGGGGCGCAACGGCAGGGTCGTTCGCCAGCACAGCCATGGCCGCCACCCTCCTTTTCCTGCAGCTCCAGCCCGTTCGCCCAGCTGCAGAGCGGCACTGCCCGATTCGCATCATCTCGGTGCACCTGCTTGATGCCGCAGGTCAGCTGCTGCGGGTGCTCTTCCTCGATCGAGAGGGTCACATCAGCTCCCAGCCGCACTACGTGCCCCGCGAGGAGGCGCTGATCCTGGCTGCTAATCAGCAGCGGGTGCTTGGCTCTCAAGCCCGGGTGCACGTTCTGTGAAGCCCCTGGCCGGAGGCTCCTATGCCTCCGGCTTTCTCCTGCCTGCAGTGGGTGGGGCTTGGGCTTCCTGGCAAGAGCTGCTGCCATGCACCGCCAGCTGAGGCGAGCCCTATGACCGCAACGAGCGTTTCTTCCGCAACCACGCACAACAGCACCGCCAGTCCCCAGCGGCCCGGTCAACTGGAGATATCCAGCATCCCCGCCTATGAGGTGCTGGTCCAGCAGCAGGAAAACAGCAGGGGGATCTTTGGGCGGATGCTGCTCAATTGGCGGCGCCATAACGGCTGGACCCAATACACCGCCTGCACCTGGGCCGAGGCGATCGGAAAACCCAAGCTGGTGATCTCCTACGGCAACCTCTCGGTGATCGAGCAGGGCAAGGCCGGAGAACTACGGCACCGGACCTTCTGGCAGCTGTGGGAGCTAAACCGCCGCATCGCCTCCGGCGACTGGGGGCACGTTGGCGATGCCGAGCTACGCCGCAAGCTCGAGGGCGCCACTCCCATTGGTGATGAGGCCGCGCCGGTGTGGGGACCGCTGGAGTTTTGGTCCTGCTACTGCGGCCTGCGGCCACTGCCGCCGGCGTTTGCCTCCACGCCAGCTCCCCTTATCAGTGCGCAGCAGGCCGCAACCTTGAGCAGTCGCTGGCGCCGCCAGCTCCAATCCCAAATCAAAGAGCACCAGCTTGATCCGGCCGCAGCGCTTGACGCCTTAATGGCATTAGCTGGCGAGGAGCACGGGCGTGACTTTTATGCTGTGCTGACTGGCTTTCGCCGCTACAGCCCAGCCGAGCTGTCGGTGCTGTGGGTTGAGAAGGATCGCTACCGACCGGAGCTGTGGCTGCAGCAGTGGCAGAGGTCGTTGCCTGGCGCAAAGGGCGCGACGGCTTGAAGCTCTGAACCCGTTGCTGGCTGGCGCAGGCCCCTACCGCTCCGCATGCCTACGGCGACAGGTTGCGGGGCGGCATCAAGAATCGGAGCCATGACCGCTGCGCGCAAGCGCCTCTCCATCACTGAGGAGGTCGCAACAATCGCTCACCATGCGTCATTCCCTCTGCCGGGTCGTCGCCACTGACGCCATCGCCGCAGAAGTGCCAGAGGCCATGATCAGGTGATGCAGTTCAACCTGGTGGTGAGCACCAACACCGCCGGCATCCGCTGCAGGCAGCGCAATGGCTTTCAAGTGGTGGGCACTCTGCCGGGGACGTTTCGCCACAGGCAGTTGGGTTACATCGATGCGTTGATGATGGTCCAGGGGCTTGTGGAGGGACCAACCCCATGAAGGTTGTGCCCTTGCGGCTACAGCCAGGCGTTGACCTCCGCCAGGCACTGGAAACCTGGATGGGCGAGCAGGAGGAGCAGGCTGGCTGTGTGATCAGCGCTATCGGCAGCCTCTCGGTGGTCCAGCTGCGCTTTGCGGGGGCTGTTGAGGCCACGACCATCCAAGGTGAGCTGGAGGTCCTCAGCCTCTCCGGCACCCTTTCAGCTGATGGCGCCCATGTGCACATCGCCATCGCTGACAGCAGGGGAGCCGTGATCGGCGGACATCTCTGCACCGGTTCCCTTGTACTCACCACCGCCGAGCTGGTGCTTGGCTTGCTGCAGGAGTGGCGATTCAGTCGGGAGCTGGATCCGGCCACCGGCTATCCCGAGCTGCGAATCAGTCCTCAGGCTCCGGGTTGAGGGCCGGCAGCCGCCGCTCCACCTGCAGAAACACCAGCCAGGCCAAGCCTGCCGTGACGCCGCCGGTCCAGTCT
>NZ_JBSYHW010000144.1:0-3011 GCF_056108345.1 Cyanobium sp. NIVA-CYA 375
CCGGCGTACTTGCTGTAAAGCACCTTGTCGCCAATGCTGACCTCAGGAGCCTGACGGCTGCCATCGTCGTTGCGCTTACCTTGCCAATTGCATCAAACTCATCAAAAAACAGAACGCACCTCTGGTTTCGTGCCTGGGCAAAGAGCTTCGCCAGCCGGAGTGCTGTTTCGCCTAGGTAGCTGCCAATGATCGTTTCGTAACGCACCATCAGCAGGGGGCAGCCCAGCTCAAAGGCCACCGCTTCTGCTAATGAGGTCTTGCCATTACCAGGTGGCCCCGTAAGCAGCATTCGGTGCCGCGGTTCGAGATTATGTGCACGCAGCAAGTCGGTTCGATTTTGCTCCTCAACCAGCTCATTGCACGCCTGAAGAACCACTGCGGGGAGCAGCAGATCATCAAGCCGGCGGCGAGGCCGCAGCTCATGAAATAGAGATGTACCCTGGCCATTGATGCCGACGACACCTGAGCGCAGGAGAGGCGGAGAGTTGCTCTGGAAATGGAGGTGTTCCGCTAGCCGGTCGGCCAGTACATGATGCTGCTTCGCGCGCTCCTCACTGATTAGCGCTTCCAAGGTGCTATGAAACAGTTCCCGGTTTCCGCCGGCTCCTGCGCTTACCAGATCAATAAGAAGGTCTGCCCGGGCCACCGCTGTCCTCCGTGGGTCCTGAGGTGTGGTACTGGCATTGAGCCAGCGTCGGACATCCAAGGCTTTTCAGAGAGTATCGGATAATTGGAGCCGGCGCCGCGGAAAGTATCGGCGATTGCCTCCATCGGCCTGCTCCTGCAGCAGCGCAGGTTCGATGAGGCCCGGCCTCTGCTCGTAACACTGGTGCAGCTGCAGCCCGAGCACCCGGAGGCCTCATGCAACCTTGGCGTGCTCGCCAATGAGGAGGGCCAGCTGGATGAGGCCCGGCTGCTGCTGCGCGGGTGGTGGTTGCCAACGCCGGCGATTCGCATGCCAGAGCCAATGCCCAGGAGGCGCTGGGATTGGCCGTCCTGCGCCAGGAAGACAGGGCGGAAACCCGCGAGGCGCTGGAGGCGGCCATTGAGCTGGAGTCCTGGAACGCCTTTGCTCTACGCAGTCTCGGCAGCCTGCTGGTAATCGCCGGGGCCTATGCGGCAGCTGTGAAGCGCTTCCGCCAGGCGCTGGCGGTGGCGCCAGACGATCTGATCACCACCTACAACCTGGCCCAGGCGTTGCTGGAGCTCGATCCAGAGGAGCACCGCGACGAGGCCGACCGGTTGCTACTGCAGGTGATCGAAGCCCAGCCTTACAGCGAGCTGGCGGGCAAGGCGAAGGACCTGCGCGGCAGCATCGCCAGCCGCGACCTGCGTGCCGATCAGCCCGATGGGCTCAGGCAGGACGCCGTTAGCTACTGCCTCCAGGCCCTGCAGCTGTTCGAGGGAATGGACCAGAGGCAGTTCATGGCGGTGCTCAGCGAGGTGGCGGCCGTCGGCCAGAGCGGGCTGCAGATCAATGAGCCGGGCACCTCCCGCAGCCTTAAGACCCTGCCTGGCAACTGGAGCGATCTGGCCCTGGCCTGCCTGATCCATGTGGGCATGAAACGTTTCACGCCCGATGAAGATTCAGGGCTGGGGATCGGGGCTGAGTACGAAGAGGCGGTGCGGTTGCAAGGGGGGTGATGACGTCCAGAGCAGATGTAGTTTCTGCATCGATCGGAGCCTCAGGGTTCGCCAACACTGGCTTGCTTCTCCCCCCAGCGCTTGGCGGCAACCGCAGCCCCGGGTTGCGCCTCCTGAAACACCTTGCTCGCCACCAGCGGATGGCCGGCGGTGCGGAGCCGGCACATCAGCGGGCTGTCAATGAACAAGCTGGAGACCACCAGCACATCGGCCGGTGTATCGGGGTCAAGTGGGATAGGGAGCAGGCCGAGGTTGGTGGCATGGTTGAAGGCCTTCTGCGCCTTGAAGTCCCAGCCGTGGGCGTCCTCACCGAGCAGGGCGACGGTGCCCCCGGCGGCGGGGAGTGTCACCGAGGTGTCGATCCAGTCGTGGCTCTGCAGCAGGCACTGCCGTCTACCGCCGACCCGCGGCAACAGGGCCGGGGGCTCCAGCGCTGAACGGCTGATTCCGGCCACCCGTACCGCCGCCCGTGAAGGATGGAGATGGGGTAGGCCATGGCGGAGCAGCGCAGCAAGGGCGCGGGCATCGCCAAGGGCGGTATGGGCATCGTCGCCGGAGAGAGTGACGCCATGGGCGGCGCAGAGCTTGCCGAGGCTCAGGAACGGGTTGGGCATGGTGTCGATGCCATCGCCCAGATCCAGCACCAGATCAGGGATCGCCTCAGCGGCCTGCCAGAAGTGGTGCCGCAGGATCGGGCCATCAAACCCATCGAGGTTGTGGGCCACCAGCACCCGGCCCTCAAGCAGTTGCGCCAGCACCGGCGCAACCGCAAAGAAGCCGGGTGCCTGGGCAGCCAGGCTCTCGTCAATGCCGTGCACGGCAGCATTGGGAATCGGCACGCCGGGGTTGATCACGCTGCTCCATTCCTGCTCGATCTCACCCTCAGGCGAGAGCAGCAGAAGGGCGATCTCCACGATGCGGCAGAACTGGCCGGTGCCGGTGGTCTCTAGATCGAGCACGGCAAAGCCGCGGGCTCCAGCTGGGAGTAGCTGCGGCAGCGGCTGGGGTTGCGTGGCCATGGGTTGATTCAGCTTCTCCAGAGATAACGGCCCCCTGGCCTGAACGCACAGCTGCGGGCATCAAAGATGCAGGAACCGCATCGAAGAGGCCTGCACCCTCGGGATGGCTGGTTTTCGCTGGTGGAGTTCAGCCATTTGGCTGCTACCGCTCGCTGGTCGGATGTAGGTCAACAGGGAGCTGTGCCAGGACCCACCAACATTCAACCCTCGCTGGCCTGGAAGAGCCAACTGCCTGCCTACATCCCGCCCGAGCCCTGGGGGCACCTGCATTAGCCCCTGCTGATGCCATCAACGCCTGGTGTCGGCTGCACGGGCGCCAACCTGGCCGGTCTTGATGATGGTGCCGCC
>NZ_JBSYHW010000145.1:0-2977 GCF_056108345.1 Cyanobium sp. NIVA-CYA 375
AAGGCCCCAAACCACAAAGCGCCGCCCTGCCAGTCGGCACCACCAACGAAGTGCTAACTGATCAGGCGCTGCAGGAGTTGCTTCTGAAATTGGTTCACAGCTTCCACGGCCTAGAGCAACTCGGGCACATAGCCAGCCTGCTGGTCGGCCAGGTTAACCAGCTCGTTCATGAATGCGATCTTGGTGGCGAGCAAAGTGTTGGCGGCGTATTTGGTGAGCTCGGCGGAGCGCAGGTCCATCACCACGATGCGGTCGTGGTTGCGGTTGAAGGGGGCGTAGAGCAGGGCTGATTCAAAGTCTCAACATGGGTTGTGTCAGGCGACAGCGAAAACTGGTCCAGCGCTTTGCATCATTAATTGTTACCTCCAATTGGTGTCGCGACAGGATTGCTCGTTTCCTCTGTCTCCGACTCCTTCCCGGCTGATCGCAGCGACCCCAGCAGCCGCTCTGCTCGGGCTGTACGCCATTCTTTGATGCGACGCTCCATCGAGCGCAGCTGACCCTCGTGGTAAGTGCCGGGGGCAAGCCTGATCAGCCGCCTGAGGATCTCGGCGGCGTTCATGCCGGCCTCCCTCTCCAGCCACTGTTCGATCTGCTCCCTGTGCTCCAGAAACAGCGTCCGCTGTCGCGGTGTGTAGCGCCGTTTCTGCCTGGGTTCGGGCAGTGGTTGGCTCTCCTGCCACAACAGCTGCAGGTTCCTCAGAAACCGGCTGAGCGTGCGCTGCTCCTTGCGGGCCTGCTCAGGATCCATCGCTCCTGACCTCGGTCTCTGCTCCTGGTGGTCCTGCCCGGCGGAGAGGCTAGTCAGGGAAGCCTGGCAGCGACGAACCGTTTCCAGCAGGGCCACAGGATCGCTGCTGCTCTGCAGTTCCTCCAGCGCCTTGCGCTGGGCATCCCTGCACTTGCCGAGCGCCAACAGCCGCTGCTGCAGCGTGCGCGGTGGGTGGTGACGCCGCTTGAGCTTGGCGCCATCGCGGATCGTCTCCTTGAGCTTGAACGAGGGCTGGTAGAGGTTGGTGAACAGTCGCAGCGCCCCGTACAGCTCCCCCAGCAGCTCGGCGGCCACCAGCCCCTCCAGGCGCTGGTAGCCGACCACGCGGCGGATCAGCATGCCGTTCTTCTGCTCCACCCACGCCTGGTCATTGCTCTGGTAGGCCCGCGAGCGGGTCAGTGCGATGGGGGGTTGGTGTTTTTCGCACCACTGCTCCGGCGGCGTGTTGAGGAATGCCCCGTCGTTGTCCACATCGATGCCCCTCAGGGGGAAGGGCAGCAGCTCCTCCAGCATTCGCAGGGCCACCATCACCGAGGCCCCATCCCGGCTCAGCAGCGGCAGGCATTCGCTCCAGCCGGTGGCGATGTCGGTGGCGACCAGGGTCCACAGGAAGCGGCCCTCCATCCACTTGCCGCAGTGGGCTACCAGGTCGATCTCCAGCCAGCCAGCCTCGCTCACCTCGCCCCAGCCATTGAACGTGTGCACCGGCGTGCGCCGCTGCACCGCGCTGCGTGCCCTCGGTGGTCGCCGCCAGCCATTACCCGGGCTGGTCTTACGAACAGGAGCCAGCATCCGGTCGATTGTGGCGCTGCTGATCGTGAGCAGTTTCTCCCTCACCTCCGGATCGAGTGCCAGGTGACCATGGCGCTCCAGGGTCTCCAGCAGCAGCGGCAGCAGCGCCTGCAAGCGCTTGCCACAGAGCCGATCGCTGGGCTCCCAGAGCGGTACCAGCGCCTCCATCACCTCCGGGCCATAGCGGCAGCGGTGGTGCCGATACGGTTCTGCGCAGGCGTCATAACGATCGGCTAAAATAGTCGCTGAAGGCCCGCAGTACCGATTTCCGGAGGTAGCCGGTGATCACCACCAGCTCATCCACAAGGGCTTTCTTCCCTGATGCGCTGCGGATCAGGGCCGGCCGCACTCCCCTTGCAGTTCTGTCCGGACCGCCCTGTAGAACGGGCCATAACGGCAACAATTCAGCTAAGGCAACAACCTACGCCGTCAACCGTTTTAAAGATGCAATGCGGGCTCGGTTTTCAATGTCGCTTGACAGAGTTCATCGCCCAGGCCCTACGGGACTGGTGTGAGGCCAGCACCACCACCAGCACGGCCTACATCGCACCAGGCTCCCCCTGGGAGAACGGATTCGCTGAGTCGTTCAACGGCCGCTTCCGGGATGAGTTCCTCAACACGGAGCTGTTCACCACTGCTCCGGAGGCGCAAATCCTGGCCAATCTTTGGCGCTGGGAGTACAACTCAACCAGGCCGCACTCGGCCCTCCAGGGGCGTACGCCCCTGGAGGCAGCTCAACAGGGAGTTGCCGCATGACCACACCCACCCACTCTCATAAGGCCTGGACCGACGAAGGGGGTCACGTCATGCCGCCAATCGGCAAATGAAAACTCTTGATTATGAGCTAGCCGCTATGGAGTTTCCGGCACTTTTGCGGTGCTCATCAGTCGCAGCAATCGTTGATTGCCCTGATTAAGGCCGGTTTATCGGGTTCTGATCTCTGAAGGAATGTGCGCTACAAGCGACCTCGGTTTTCAAGAGACCCTAAGTAGCGGCATAAAAATATTTGCGATTTTTATCAAACCTTTTTCGTTGTGTTTTTCCACGCGTCCAACAAGCTGCGGGCATGTACTCGCAGCCTGCGCATCTGCGCCGCGTCTGCAAGGGGAGTAGCAAGAAGCTTTTGGGTATTTTCCCGCGCCTGTTTGAGTGCCGCCGCGCGGATACCGGCCTCGGTTTTCCAGGCAGCCATGAGCTCGTTGTATTCCACTAGTGCAGCGATGAAGGGATCCTCTTTAAGGGTGCGAAAAGCGGGGGGCGCAAGTCCCTGCAGATCGCTGGGAAGTCGATAGTTTTGAGCCAGCTTAACTAGGGACTGCCTGAGATAAGGTGAGGGGTCGGTGACTTTCAGGAAAGTTGTCACTCCTTGGCTGCCATTCAGGCGGCCTTGATTAAGGGTAGCGCCATGAGCGG
>NZ_JBSYHW010000146.1:0-2958 GCF_056108345.1 Cyanobium sp. NIVA-CYA 375
CGCCGGCCTGACTGCGTTGCAATTCAAGTTTCAGGAGTTCGCCTTGTAGCTGGCGCTGCTGATCGCGCCAGGGCCGATCATCGAGTCTGGCGATGGCCTGACCGGCCTGCACAATTTGGTTGGGTTTCACCAGCACCTCCAGCACTGTGCCGCCACGTTCGCTTTGCACCACGGTGTTTTCGCCAGTAGGTCGCACAACCCCTTGGGCGCGCACTGTCTCTTGCCATGGCAGCACCGTCATAACCACTGCGCTAAGGCCAGTAATGGCAGCAAGGCGGGTGCCCAGTCGCCGCGACCAGCCACCCAGCGGTGGTAAAAAATCATCGGCGCTAGTTGCAACCAGTTGGCCCCGCAGGACGGGTAGGTTGGTGCGGTTGCGGGTTTTGTCGGTCATGGGTGGCAGGTGTTGATCATCAGGCGGCGGAAAGGTAAGGGGCGACGGCAATCCGCTCCTTCAGGGCCGCGGGTTGGTCCTGAAAGCGCACGCAACCCTTTTCCATAAACACAATCCAGTCAGCCCGCAGGATCACTGAGGGGCGATGGCTGATCAGCAGGGTTGTACGTCCGCGGCGATGCTCCAGCAGTTGATCCATCAACCGCCCTTCCAACACTGGATCAAGAGCGGAGGTTGATTCATCCATGATCAATACGGCTGGATCGCCGATCAGGCTGCGGGCGATCGCAAGCCGTTGGCGTTGGCCGCCCGAGAGATTGGCCCCGAATTCGCCGAGAACAGTGCGGTAACCATCCGGCAGGTCGCGAATGAACTCATCAGCTAGGGCCAGCCGGCAGGCGGCCACTACTTGCTCAAAGTTGATTCCCGGATGGGCAAAGCTGAAGTTGTCGTAGATGCTGCGGTTGAAGAATTCGGAGTCTTGGGGTATGAGCACTACCTGACGGCGCAGGCTGTCGAGGCACAGGTCGCGACTGCTGTATGGGCCGTAGTGAATTGAACCGTGCTGCAGAGGATACAGGCCGGCGAGCAATTTGCTGAGACTGCTTTTGCCACAGCCCGATTCCCCGATTAGCGCTGTGGTGATGCCGCCTGGGATATGTAGGTTGAGGTCTTCCATCAGGGGCAGTCGCCCCGGGTGATGATAGCGCAGCCCCTTACAAGTGATGTCATCACTTGGGTTGATGGACACAGGATGCTTATCAGCCGAATGGGGATCTTCTACTTCTCGCTCAAGCACCTCAGCCAGTCGTCGGACCACTACCTGGGATGTGATCGTCTCCTGAGTGATGCCACTAAGACCTGCCAGAAATCCCAGTACGTTCACGCCCATGCCATTAAATGCCAACAACTGACCGATACTCAATTCCCTGCTGATTACAAACGAGCTGCCAACCCAAAGCAGGGCAATGGTGCTCAGGCTGCCTAGCAGTCCGGTCAATGTGCTCTCCCCCAGTCCAAGTTTGAGAGCACGCCAGCGCAGATTGGCTAGCCGTCCAAAATTGTGTTGGTATTCTTGCCAGGCCTGTTCGGTAGCATCAGTGGTCTTAAGTACGTTGGCGGCTCGGAACACTTCCACCAAAAAACCCTGGTTGTCTGCGGAGCGAATCAAGAGCTGACGGGTTTTGTCCTGAATGGCGGGCAGGAAACTGAGATTGCAGACGATCACTATCAAATAGCAAGCAAGTGCCAGCAGGGTGAGTGTGGGGTTGTACATCCACATCCAGATCAGCGAGATCAGAGCGATACCAAACTGGCTCGGAAGGCCTAGTACCACATCTGTCAGCAAATCATTAATCAGTTGGATATCGCTGATGCGACTTACTACTTCACCACTGCGGTGACTTTCGAAATAGTCGATCGGCAGCTTCAGAAGGCGATTGCCGTAGTGAAGCACCATTTGCAATTGCAGTTTTTGACCAAAGTGCCCTACCATGTGGCCCTGGACCAGCGTGAGGGCACTTCGCAGCATGAACAACACCATGATGCCGATGCCGAGGCTGGTGAGCATGCGGCTATCACCGCGCACCAATACGTCGTCTGTGAGCACCTGCATCAACAAGGGCATGGCCAGTGCGAGCAGACCGATCAACATGTTGAGTATCAGCGCCTGGCCTAGCAGCGGCCGAAAAGGTTTGAGATAGCGGAGAAACACCCAGATGCCGGGGTGCCGGTCTTCTTCTAGATTTGCAAAGCGACTCGGATCAGGTTCCAGCAGCAGCAACACCCCGTTACTCCAATGGCGCACAAATTCCTCCATCTCAATGTGGAGGAGGCCTACCGCGGGATCGGCCACAATTACGCGGGAGCCTTCCCTGCCATGTACGACAACCCAGTGGCTGCCATCCCAATGGCAGATCACCGGCAGGGGAAGCTCATGCAGTTGCGTCAACAGGGAGCCGTCGGCTTTGGCGGCACGAGCATTGAACCCGAGACTCTCTGCCCCGCGCTTCAGCCCAAGTAAAGTGGTGCCCGTTGCTGTGGTTCCAACCGCATCTCGCACCCTGCTGATCGATAACGATTTGCCGTGCTGGGCGCTCACCGTAGCGATACAGGCCGCGCCACAATCCTCCTCCGCATCTTGGCGGATACAGGAATAGGCGCTGTTGCTTCTAGGCCGGAATCCCGACAGCTCTCCCAATTTTTTAAGTATTTTTCGCATCAAATCAGATGTCATCAAATCAGATGTCATCAATTGTGGGTGGAGGAAGTATCAGGGCCGTTATCCGTCCAGGTTTGGACCTTGGTTACCCCGTTCTGAGTCCGAACCTGCAGTTTCCAATATTTTCTATTTTGTGATCGCTGCTTCGGGGTAGGGTTGCTACTGCTGCTAGTTGAGTCGCTGCGATGCGTCCAGGTCCAGCTAATAGTTTGGGTGCCCATGATGTAGTCGGTTGAATTCAGGATTGTCGGTGGGGAGTGCATTTATTGGCCTGCTCCCCGCCTAAGACACGCTTGAAGAGCTACACTGCTAACTGCTGTGTATTCAGCTCCTCAGAATCAGC
>NZ_JBSYHW010000147.1:0-2767 GCF_056108345.1 Cyanobium sp. NIVA-CYA 375
GCCGCTGAGGTCGCCCCAGAGCAGCTGCCTGTAGCCAGCCAGTTTGCCGGTCCACTCTACGACCCTGAGCGCTTGGCGGAGCTGGGGTGGACGTATTACGCGATTGGGCGGGGGGCTTCTGTTAGCCCGGTGGTGTGAGGGGCTGGGCGGGGCTGGTGCCCTCCGGGAGGGGGTGGGGCGCAAGGTCCATGTCCGGCGCAGGCGCTTGGCTGGAAAACCAGTGAAAACACGGAGGCCCTGCGCGGCAGTACAGGTGTACTGTGACGAGATCGGGATGTGGAGGGCTGATCAGTGTCAGTGGGCGGGGCTTGAAAACCGATCACTGGTTCTACGGGCTGTTCCAGGCCGCCGCAGACTTGGTCGCGTTGCTTGCGGGGCGGCACGCCAGTAGCTTGTGGGCTACAATTGGGCCATGAGGGTCATTCAGTCAGGTGCCTACCGGGCCTGGATTGATGGCCTCCGGGATCAAGCCGGAAGGGCCCGCATCCTCATGCGCGTTGACCGTCTCATTCATGGCAACGCAGGAGCCTCTCGCTACCTAGTCGAAGGTGTCTCTGAGTTAAAGATTGATGTAGGACCTGGCTACAGGGTGTATGACGCGCGCCACGGAGATCGCCTTCTGCTTCTCCTTGCCGGAGGCAATAAATCGACCCAGTCTAACGACATTGCCAAAGCTCTTGAGTTGAATCGTCAGTTTCTGGAAGACCGCCAATGAAGCATGCGCAACCCAAGCCCCAAATGCCTCCAGAAACGTTCGCTCCCTATGACGTTGCTGAACATCTGCGAACGCCTGCTGAAATGGCGGCTTACCTCGACGCATGGCTGGTCGAGGCGCCCGATGATGTGGCCGGTATCGCAAGAGCTTTAGGTGATATCGCCCGAGCCCAAGGGATGGCGCAGGTGGCCAAGGATGCGGGCCTTAGCCGAGAGAGCTTGTATCGATCTCTTTCTGCCGAAGGTAATCCCAGCTTTGCCACCGTTCTGAAGGTTGCCAAAGCACTGGGGCTTCGCCTGCAGGCCCATCCTGTGGATGGCCCTCAACACTGAAGTCGCAGCAGGTTCGTTCACGAAGGCTGGTGGTGAACCTCCTGGTTGGCACCGTGAGCGGCAAGCGCATTGCGGTGCTCGGTTTTGCCTATCGCCTGCGGCCGACTTCGTCGACAAGGCCGACACCAACGACATCCCGCGTAGCCGCAGGCTTCTCCGCAGGAGTAAACCCGGCCATCCGCATCTGCCGCGACCTGCTCGAGGAAGGCGGACAGCTGCCAATCTTTGATCCCAAGGTCAGCGCCGAGCAGATCGCAGCGGACCTTGACCGAGAGCCACAGGCCGGATCAGCCGGCGCGGGATGCAGAGCGAGGGGGTGTGGCAGCCGGCCGCCGATCCCCTGGCAGCCGTCCAGGGCGCCGATGCCGTGGTGCTTCTCACCGAGTGGCAGCAGTTCCGCCAGCTCAAGTGGCCTGCCCTGGCGGCGGTGTTGCCGCAGGCTTCCGCGAAGCGGTTGCGCCAGCCCGCTTGGCTATTTGACGCCCGCGCCGTGGCGGATGCGGCGGCTGCTCGTGCGGCGGGGCTGAGGGTGTGGGTTGTGGGAGAGGGTGAGGGGTAGGCCACCCGGTGTGGCGGCGCCCGCCGGGAAGGGGCTTGATCCGGGGAGCTGATGCCCGCCGCAGGCACTTGATCGCAGGCCCGTGAAACCCCTGAGACCTCGCTTGGCAGTACTGGCGCACTATGCAGTGATCGGCACTGGTGCGGGCTCGCTACGGTGATCTCAGATGTTGAAGGTCTTCCAGGGCAACCCGATTCAGTGCCCCCGCCTCGGCTGCTGGATCGTCAGGGCTGGTCAACCCTTGCCGCTGGCGCCCTGCTGCTGCTGATTTCGGCCACCACGAACTATGGCAACGACAACCTCTCCCGCTTCCGCAGGCTCCCGGTCCATGACCAGGTCGGACTATGTCTCCACTTTGCCGCCCTGGCGGCGCTTGTTAGCGACGCTCAATTGGCGTCCCGTTTACGACATCGAGCAGCGTGGACGCGAGAGCGAGAGGCGTACGAAGCAGCTCGAGAGCGAGTTCGAGCAGAGAGAGCTCGAACGGGACAAACGCTTGAAGCAGCTCGAGATCGAGAACAGGCGGCTCGCCGCACTCGAATCCAGAATGGATGCCTTGCTGCTCAGTGCCGATTCCACCTCGCAGACACCTCCCGCAACCGGCTCGAACTGAGTGAAGCCCTGGCGGTGTTGCTGGACGAGCTCCGGCCGCCAACGGGCTGAGCTGGGCTGCCAGTCGTGAGGTGCTTGCCGGCCTTGAGAGGCCCTGGCATCGCAGGCCCCGGCTCACTCGCCAGGCTTCACCCCCTGGCGGCTGCGAGAGGAGCCACCCCGAACACCCCCGATCGCCCCCGCCATCTGCGGCGGCTTGCAGGCCGTGGAAGCCGTGAACCAGTTCCAGAAGCAGCGTCTGCATCGGCTGATCAGCCAGCACTTCGGTGGCGGGGCTGGCCTGGCCGGTCGCCGCTTTGCGGTATGGGGCCTGGCGTATGGCCTCCGGCCGACTTCGTCTACAAACCCAACACCGACGACATGAGGGAAGCGCCGGCCCGCGATCTGCTGGAGGCTCTCTGGGCTGATGGCGCCTCGGTGGCGGCCTACGACCCCAAGGCCGCTGAGGAAGCCACGGAGGGCGCCGATGCCCTGGTGATCTGCACGGAGTGGAAGCGGTTCATGGCCCCCAACTTCGATCAGCTGGCCACCGCCCTGCGTCAGAAGCTG
>NZ_JBSYHW010000148.1:0-2763 GCF_056108345.1 Cyanobium sp. NIVA-CYA 375
GTGATCCCCTGCAGCTGGCCGGAGCGCAAGGCATCAAGAGTAGCGGTGGTTGTTGTCATGGGTTGAATGGCAGGCCTATGCACCGCAGATGAAGAAAGCGGTGCATCATCTAAATTCGAAGTGCGGTAGCGATTGGCCGCATAAGGGAGCAGGCGAGCAGCTGCGGCGTAGCTCAGGGACTATGGCAAGACCGTAACGCAAACGCCATGAATTGGCCACGGCTTGATTACATGGTAATGGTTTGGCCAACACCGCTCACAGCATCTCAATGCTTTAACTATTCCCGCTTTGTTGTAGTTTCCTTCTTTGTATTTCTAACGCTCCAGATCAGAAGCGGGCGGGCGAACTTCGGCATTGCCGATTTCCTCCGCTCCCGTGTTCTGTATCTTGATGTTGAAAGGTGTACTCATTGGTAGACATCTCTTCTATGGCCGACCTTGACAACGTCGACAACACGCGACTGATCATCGACAGAGTAGATGACCCGATAGTTGCCTTGGCGGACACGAAATGGGTTCTGCCTACCCGCGAGCTTTTCAGACCCTGATGAGCGCGGTTGCGCTGCCAGTGATTTAATCTTCTCAATCAATCGTGACAATATCGCCTTGTCCGATACCGCCTGGATCTCCTTAGCCGCCGATGGCTTAATCGTTAGACTATATTCTGCCACTATCTCTTAAACTTGTGACAAACTCTTCGAAACAAGCGCTTGGCTCAGCTTGCCTTTGATCAGCATCTCTCAAATCATCAGCATCTTCGGCCAATGTCATGCGAACTGCTTCATTGACCATATCCGATATTGAGCGGTCACATGCAGCAGCTTTTAGGCGCAGTGCACGATGTACATCCGCATCAAAATAGATAGTAGCCCGTTTCGCTTCATCCATTCCATGACCGTAGCGCTTTAACGTCATGACGTCAAGACGGCGGCGCTTGCTGCCGACCTGTGATCCTTCTAGCGCTCGCGATCACCTGGCGGCAGAGGGCTTGATTTGGGATGGTCTGGTGTAGGCGCAGCCGTCGCTTCTGGTTTGACTCAGCTTCATCCCCCTTTGATGTCGTGCAGTTGGAAGGGGTTGAAGGTAGTTGAGATGCCTAGTTCGTCTGCAAACTCAAGCACCCTGCAATAGGCTTTGCTTTGGTGAATGACGCCAACTAGGATCACTGGGGCAAACGCTCCCTGCAGTGTGAGCTCGAAGGTTGGAAAGCCGGAGGTGGTGGAGACTTGATCTTCCACATAACGGGGAGTGATCGTTGCTGATCCAACCAGGATGCGGCGTTTCTCTGAATCCCAGATGAAGGGGAGTTCATAGATGCCCAGCTGTCATGAGTTCAGCCCTGCTGCCCAGAAGGGGGTGGTTTGGGCTGCTGGTGTTTGAGCCAGTGACAGCCTGGTGGTTTGCAAAGGATGCAGAAATCATCCCCCGAAGAACGTCGCCGCCATTGTCATTGCCACTTTTCACGAGGCACATCAAGTCCCAGCGCTGGCCATCGCCTCCCCATGCCATAGGCCCGTATTTCTCATGCATTTGCACATGGCCTCCAGCTGTATGGGCTGGGGTGGCATTTGCCATGGGTCTGAACCGCCCATGCAAGCGCAGGCCAAGGCAATGGAATTGGAATTGCGCCTGTAGGTGTGTTGTGTTAGGTCAATGTTGTAATCATGCATGTGAATAATGACGCCATCACCAGCCACAATGGTATGGTAGTGATTGGGTTGGCACCATTGATAGCCCGTTGCGGTCCAATGCAGATAGATTTTGGGTCTGGTCATACCCAGTTGCGGTACTAACCATAATTTAGATCAATTTGGCTTGTTGTGCCTGAACCTAATTTTTTCCCAATGGCGCTGCTGATTGGCGCGATCCTGCTGTTCTTCTATGCCGAGGGCTGGGCGCCATGGCGGTGGTATCGGTGTTTGCGGTTTGAGGGCTTGCAGAATCCGTTTCAAGCTTTTGGGCGGCGTGGCACGGAGATCATCTACAAAGACTGCAGGGAGAAAGCCATAGCCGGCTCGGCACTATAGGCTTCACTTGCCTTTCTTACTGCAAAGTCTGCTGTAGATAATAGGAGCCTGTCTTGATGCATCGGCCTGCATTGATTGCTTCCTGTATCCATCACTTTTCCATTCGGCAGTGTCGTGCAAAATGCCAGTGATCATCTGCTCATCTTTTAGGCTGAGACCCTGGCTTTAGATGCATCCTTTGTAATCCGTTGCCTTGAGGCACTTCTCATGTGCTGCATCAGCCTGGGCAAATCCTGGAGTGGCACCAAAGCCGCAACTCAGCATCGTGATGAGGGCAAGTAGCAATCCTGATGGCTTCGTGAGGGGAAGAATTATGGGCATAGGAAAGACTCTCCAAACATTATCCTGTTCTGTTTTCTGGGTTCAACTCAGCAAGCAGCCTGGCTCCCTTCTTTACCTGGGTCTACACCCTCGGCTCCGCATCTGGGTCACGTTATTGCCGCTCTCTTGATTTAGCGGTGGCTTAACGCTTGCCATCACCTGGCCGCAGTGAGTAGGGAGGAAAGCAAGAGGCATTTTGGGGCGGCTCAGGTGAATGGCGTTGTTAGTCTGCCTCAGGTATCTCCTCAGGTCCGTCTTTCGCCAAGTCCTCCGATTCAATTAGCATCTCAACACATTTTCTCTCCGCGACAGGACTCCTAGTGCACGAATTCAAGAACAGTTCAGCGACCAAGCCAAGTATAATAATCAGCGAGCACGTTGTGAAATGCAATATCTATACATCAAGACTGTTGGCG
>NZ_JBSYHW010000149.1:0-2711 GCF_056108345.1 Cyanobium sp. NIVA-CYA 375
TGGGGGTTCTTTACCTTTTGGGAGAACTTTTGGTTGGGGGTGTGGGCGGGAGGGGGGAAAAGCCCCCAGGCCTACCAGCAGATCCTCACGGCTGGCCTGAACATCTACGTGCTGGAACTGGTGGTGCTCCACCTGGGAGGAAGTCTTTCCCTGCTCTTCAACGGGCCGGGTCGCTTTTCCTTTGATGTAGGCATGGGGAGCGAGCTGATCTCCGGACTAGATCAAGGCGGTGTCGCCCCTGAAACGGATCAACCCCGTGGCTTCTGGGCCCTCACTCCGGCGGTCGCATCAGTGAAGGCCTTCCGACAGGCCGCTTGAGCGGCAAGGGAAGAGCTGTCGCCCATGGATTGGCAGCCCTCACCCCGACAGCGCCCAAGCCAGTCACATTGCGTTACAGTTTTCGTAACAAACCGCAACAGTCATGACTGAGTCCACGCCCCGCTTCGGTTTTGTTGCCTTCGCCGAGACCTGGAATGGCCGTCTGGCCATGCTCGGCTTCGTGATCGGCCTTGGCACCGAATTGCTAACCGGCCAGAGCATCCTCGGCCAACTGGGCCTGGGCTGATCCCATGAGCACCGATTACACCGCCGCCATCACTGCCGTCGTCGCCCTCGTGTTGGTGCTTACCGCTATGACCACTTACGTGTTCAGCCGCCCAAGCGATCTTTCCCCTAGGGCTCGATGACCGCAAAAATTCGCAGTGGTGCTTTTTGGCGCCTGGTTTACAGGCGCGTTGCTCCAGCCCGATCTGGCGGACTGACGGTTTCCTGTCCAGTCCATTGCGCATACGTCTCATGAGCAACACCATCGCCTACGACAAATGGCTCGAGCACCGCGCAGAACAGCTAATTCTTTTCGATCAGCTCAAGAGAGCTGAGATCTTTAACGGTCGCGCCGCCATGCTCGGCATCGTGATCGGCATCACCACTGAAGCCCTTACCGGCTCCGGGATAGTCCATCAGATTGGCCTCGGTGCCCTAGTGGATGGCTATGCCGCCTGCCGGACCCAGTTCCTTCCCTTCTGTTTCTGAGCTTTTACAAAAACCACTTGACCCTCGCGGGTATGCCACACGGCTGAACAAGCAAATGTCCGGGGCTATGGCTCCGGGCATTTTTGTATCTCAAGTCTGCTCGGTGAGCACGTGTTGCATCACCTTCAGCAATCCATCGGCCAGAGGGCGATGGCTGCCGAGCTTGGTGCTCCAGATCGAGCCTGCCAGCAAGTCCTCTGCGCTCACCAGGGCCAGGTCCTGGCCTTCCAGCAGCTGCAACTGCTCCAGCGGAACCGACAGCTCAGCTCGGAACACATGGGCCGTGCGGCGGTGGATGTGATGCACCATCACCAGCTCCACCACCATGGGCTGCCAGCTGATCTCCTCCAGCAGCTCCCGCCGCAGCGCCTGCTCCGGCGTTTCGCCCGTATCAAGGTGCCCGCCAAACAGTCCCCAGCAGCCAGAGGCGACGATCGTGGGGATCTCGTCGCGCAGCTGCATCAGCCAGCGGCCATCCCGATGCAGCATCGCCAGGGCGACTTCAAGGGCCATGGCGCGTCCTCAGTCCGCAGCAGTGCGGCGCCTCTGCTTGGTGTAGATCGCTGCACCGCCGGCCGCTAACACCAGGCCACCGCTGATGGCCAGGAACACCAGCGTCTGCAGAAGCAACAGAAAGATTCCGATGGCCGAACCGGCCACGATCTGCACCCTTGCCTTGATCAGCAGGGTGAGCAGCAGCAGCACAGTGGCCTTGAGGCTCAGCACCTTGGCCGTGCTGAACGGCAAGAAGGGGTTTAGGAGCACAGGTTGATCTCGGGTCTCCCCATGTTGGCTGGCGTGACCGGAAGAGGTGGCGCCACCTAGTCCCGCAGCGGCTTCTGCGGGATCCACTGCGGCGGACACGCCCGCCAACCCTCCTGCCGCTTCTGGCCCCAGAGCTTGATCGCCTCCTCTCGCATCAGCTCCCTGCGGTGTTTGAGCAGCGGTGGTTCACCGCTGGGCATCACCTCTCCAAAAGTCACCTCCAGCACCTGACTCCAGCGGTCGTAGCGGCAGGGCTGGAAATGGAGCACTTGGCGGCCATCGCTAAGCCAGCCCTCTTGCGGAGACAGCGGTGGGCGGCCGGGACTGTTCGTGACGTTCATCGAGAGCTGCTCAGGCCACCTCCGGCGCCCAGCCCTGCTGACGTGTCATGTCATCGGTCCACCCCTGGTGCAGCTGACAGGTGAGCAGCGGGATGCAGTTCACTCCGGCGTGGTGCCTGAACCAGTGGCAGGTCATGCAGACCTTGCGGCTCCGGGTCTTGAGCAGGACGGCCTCGTCCAGGTAGGACCACTCCTCGATCGGGAGATCAAGCCGGGCATTCAGTGCTGCGGGTCGGGGGAGAGGGGCACCCATGAATCATGGTCAATGCGTACGCATGTACTAGCACGTTTGCCCCTGTCACGCCCTGCCTGATCGGCTCAGCTCTGGTGGAGAGCGGCTGCCTCTGGCTGCGACTGGTGTTGCACCAGAAACGTCTCAATCCAGTCGTGGTGCCGCCGCTGGCAAATCCGATCAGCGATAGAAACAGCCTCTTCCGGCACCTGAAAGCGCTTGCGAAAGGCCTTAGTGAACCCCTCCAGAGCAGGGCGTGGCAATCCCCGAACGGTGGCGAGGATCTGCTGGATGGTGCCTGGATCGAGCGGGTCAAGGCTTGGATCTTTCTCTTGCTGCGC